>NZ_JBRBUA010000086.1:0-3638 GCF_052826345.1 Brevirhabdus sp.
GCGCCCTCGGGAAAGTCGGTCTGTGCGGATGTGCGGCGCGGGCGATTTAGCTGAAACCGCCCGCGCCGGAAACCCTCAGTTAGTCAGTGCAGGTGACGCTTTGAAGGCAGTTACCAGCGATAGTGGCTGAAGGCCCGGTTGGCTTCGGCCATCTTGTGGGTGTCTTCGCGCTTCTTGACCGCGGTGCCGCGACCGTTGACCGCATCCGACAGCTCGCCTGCAAGGCGCTCTTCCATCGTGTTCTCGTTGCGGGCGCGGGCGGCCTTGATCAGCCAGCGGATCGCCAGCGCCTCGCGGCGCTCGGGACGCACTTCGACCGGCACCTGATAGGTGGCGCCGCCGACCCGGCGCGAACGCACCTCGACGGAGGGCTTGACGTTGTCCAGCGCCTCGATGAACACCTCGATCGGCGAACGCTTCAGGCGCTGCTCCACACGCTCCATCGCGTTGTAGACGATGCCCTCGGCGACGGATTTCTTGCCGTCGATCATCAGGTTGTTCATGAACTTGGTGAGAACCCGGTCACCGTATTTGGCATCGGGCAGAATTTCGCGCTTTTCGGCGGCGTGACGGCGTGACATCTCGCGCTCTCCTTATTTCGGACGCTTCGCGCCGTACTTCGAACGGCGTTGCTTACGATCTTTGACGCCCTGGGTATCCAGAACACCGCGAAGGATGTGGTAACGGACACCCGGAAGGTCTTTCACACGGCCGCCACGGATCAGGACGACGGAGTGCTCCTGAAGGTTGTGCGATTCGCCGGGGATGTAGCTGATGACCTCGTAGCCATTGGTCAGGCGCACCTTGGCAACCTTCCGCATGGCCGAGTTCGGCTTCTTCGGTGTCGTGGTATAAACGCGTGTGCAGACGCCGCGCTTCTGCGGGCTGCCTTCCAGGTGCATGGACTTGGAGCGTTTCACTTTGGGCTGGCGCGGTTTGCGGATCAGCTGTTGGATCGTTGGCATTGGGTCTCGTTCCCCGTGTTGCAACACATTTCAATTTCCGGGGCGCGCGCACCCCACGTTCGTCTGTCGCGTCATGCGCGTCCGCAAAACGCAAATACCGCATTCGCTCCCCTGAGCGGGAACGACGCGGTGGAATTCCAGAGGATCGGGGCAACCTGGCCCGGATCGTGACCACTCAAGTTTTGGCGTCTCACTGGCGCATATCGGGTAAGAACCCACGCCTGAGTGGGCGCTCTATAAGGGGAGTCGTGGGGGGTGTCAACAGCACCCGCGTGGGCCGACGGGGTGGCGGGGTGGCCGGGTGGCGGGGTGGCCGGGTGGGGCGGGTCGGCGGGCTGCTTCAGCGGCGGCGCAGTCCGACGGGGGCGGTCCGGCGCGCCAGCCGCCGCTCGCGCCACAGGTTGAACGTGCCCGACGCCACGATGATCGCCGCGCCGATCAGGGTTTGCGCCTGCGGCCATTCGCCAAAGACGAAAAACCCCAGAACCAGCGCCGCCAGCAGCCCGCAATAGCGAAAGGAGGCGGTGAACCCGATGTCGCCCACCCGCATCACCATGACGCTGGCGATATAGCCCACCACCACGAACAGCACCGATCCGCTCAGCTTCAGCGCGGCCTGCGCATCGACGGGGGCCCAGTCGATGAACAGGCTGCCCGCCCCCGAAAACACCAGCACCCCGACCGCCGCCGCCAGCGCCACGGTGATCGAGGGCGTACCCGCCGACAGGCGCCGCGCCGCCAGATCGCGCACGGTCACGCAGCCGACCGCCCCCAGCGCGTAAAGCGAATAGATGCTGAAGCCCGCCGTCCCCGGCCGCACGATCAGCAGCACCCCGACGAAGCCCACCAGAATCGCCGACAGCCGCCGCCAGCCGATCGGTTCCGCAAGGAAGAGCGCGGCCACCAGCGTGATGCCCAGCGGCAGGGTCTGAAGGATGGCCGTCACATTGGCGATCGGCATGTGAAACAGCGCGGTCAGGAACAGATAGGCCGCCGCCACCTCTGCGGCGCAGCGCAGGGCGATCAACCCCCGGTCACGCCGCGGCAGCCGGATCGAAAGCCCCCGCGTCAGCGCCGCCCCCAGCGTCAGCACCGCCACCACCGCGACCGAGCGCAGGAACAGCGCCTGGAACAGCGGCATCGTGTCGGCCAGCGTCTTCAGGAAGGTGTCGTTGATGGTGAAGGCGGTCATGGAAATCGCCATCAGCGACGCGCCGCGCGCGTTCTCGCCTGCCGTCGCGGCCGGAGGGATCGGTCTGTCCATTTTCAGGCGTTAGCAGCGGTCTGGCGCCGACGCCAGAGCATGGCGAAACCAATCCGCTTTTGCACGGGTTGTTTCCTCAGGACACGCGGCGGCGAGAAGCCGCAGAACCGGAGGTAACATGACCCTGTCGACCCAGATCACCGCAGCCCCGGCCCTTCGCGCGGGCGGGCTCTTGCTGTTCACGCTGGCGGCCTGCGCCCCCCTGCCCGACCGCGGCATCGGGGCCTATATGGTCCTGGAAGGCCAGATCGTGCCCGGCGCCGAATGCCCGCTGTTGCGGACCGACAACGGCGAATTCTTCGCCCTGTCGACCGTAGGCGCCGACCTCGGCTTGCGCGAGCGCGTGCGCATCAGCGGCCGCCGTGCGGAGATGTCTTTCTGTCAGGAAGGGCAATACACGATTTCCGTCGACCGGATCGATCGACTGCCGGGCTGAACGCCCGCCCCACCCTCCGCCCGCCCGAGCGTCCGCAGCCCTCCGGGCGCGTTTCGCATCGGGCTAATACTCCGATGACAGAACGACGAAAGCCCCGCCGATCGGGCGGGGCTTTCGCATTTCGTGAGATCGGGCCGAGATCTATTCGTCGCGGCTTTCGGGTGCGGCGCCTTCGGCGAAGGGATCGCGCGGCGCGGCGTCTGCCGATTGCGTCGGCGCTTCGAGCGCGACGGCGGCCTCGGCCTCTGCCAGACGCTGGTCGATGACCTTCTGGTCCCGCTCCGTCGCGATGCGGCGCATCTTCTGCGTGGCGCCGCCCGTACCGGCCGGGATCAGACGACCGACGATGACGTTTTCCTTCAGACCCACCAGCTTGTCGCGCTTGCCCTGCACCGAGGCTTCGGTCAGCACGCGGGTGGTTTCCTGGAAGGACGCTGCCGAGATGAAGCTGCGCGTTTGCAGCGACGCCTTGGTGATGCCCAGCAGGATCGGTTCGCCCTTGGCCGGACGCACGCCCTTTTTCATCGCCTTATCGTTGGCCAGGTCGAATTCGGCCTTGTCGACATGTTCGCCCTTCAGGAGCGTGGTTTCCCCGCTGTCCTGAATCTCCCACTTCTGGAGCATCTGGCGCACGATGACCTCGATGTGCTTGTCGTTGATCCGCACACCTTGCAGGCGATAGACGTCCTGAACCTCATCGATCATGTAATCGGCCAGAGCCTCGACCCCCATGATGGCCAGGATGTCATGCGGCGCCGGGTTGCCGTCCATGATGTAGTCACCCTTCTGGACATAGTCACCTTCCTGAACAGGAATGTGCTTGCCCTTGGGCACCATGTACTCGACCGGTTCCATACTCTCGTCGGCGGGTTCGATGGTGATGCGACGCTTGTTCTTGTAGTCCTTGCCAAAGCGCACATAGCCGTCGATTTCCGCGATGATCGCGTGGTCCTTGGGACGCCGCGCCTCGAAC
>NZ_JBRBUA010000087.1:0-5029 GCF_052826345.1 Brevirhabdus sp.
CAACCTCACCACCCCGGTGGAGGAGATGGGCCTGCCCATCCGCATCGAGGACCGCACCGGCGACACCTCCTACGCGCGCCGCCGCCGTCAGCGCGCCGATCCGCCGCATATCCTGCTGACCACGCCCGAAAGCCTGGCGCTGCTGACCAGCTACGAGGACGCGCCGCGCATCTTCGCCGGGCTGCAACGGGTGGTGGTCGATGAGATCCACGCGCTTGCCGAATCCAAACGCGGCGATCAGCTGATGCTGGCGCTGTCGCGGCTGGAGGCGCTGGCGCCGGGGCTGCGCCGTGTGGGGCTGTCGGCCACGATCGAGGATCCGCCCGCGATGGCCCGCTACCTCGCCCGCCACCCCGATCCCTGCGAGATCGTCGATGCCGACCCCGGCCCCGATCCCGACATTGCCATGCTGCGAACCGATGCCCCCCCGCCCTGGGCCGGCGGCGGCGGGCGCTACGCGATCCCCGCGGTGCTGGAGGAGGTGCGCCGCCACAACACGACCTTGATCTTTCACAACACCCGCGCCCAGGCGGAGATTTTCTTTCACCACCTCTGGCTTGCCAATGAGGACGCCCTGCCCATCGGCATCCATCACGGATCGCTGGCGCGCGAACAGCGCGAAAAGGTCGAGTCGGCGATGGTCGCGGGGCGCCTGCGCGCCATCGTCTGCACCGGCAGCCTGGATCTGGGCATCGACTGGGGCGATGTGGATCTGGTGATCCAGATCGGCGCGCCCAAGAACGTCAAGCGGCTGGTGCAGCGCATCGGCCGCGCCAACCACCGCTACAACGCGCCCAGCAAGGCGCTGCTGGTGCCCGCCAACCGCTTCGAGGTGGTCGAATGCATCGCCGCGCTGCAAGCCGTTCAGGCCCATGAACTGGACGGGGAGCCCCGCGGCCCCGGCCCGCGCGACGTGCTGTGCCAGCACATGCTGATCCGCGCCTGCGCCGGGCCCTTCGACGAGGAGGCGCTTTTCGCCGAGGTCCGCAGCGCGGGCGCCTATGCCGGGCTGTCGCGCGCGGCTTTCGACGATTGCCTGGATTTCGTGGCCACCGGCGGCTATGCGCTGCGCGCCTACGACCGCTGGCAGCGGCTGCTGCGGCGGCCCGACGGGCTGTGGCAGCTGCGCGATCCGCGCGCGGCGCAGCGCATCCGCATGAACATCGGCACGATCCAGGACACCGACACGCTCAAGGTCCGACTGCGCGGGCGCGGCGGCAAGGGCGGCGCGGCGGGCAAGCCGCTGGGCGAGATCGAGGAAGGCTTCGCCGCGCAGTTGACACCCGGCGACACCTTCCTCATCGGCGGGCAGGTCGTGCGTTACGAAGCCTTGCGCGAGATGACCGTGGAGGTCACGCGCCGCGCCGACAAGAACCCCAAGGTCGCGACCTTCATGGGCACGAAATTCGCCACCTCGACCCAGCTGTCGGACCGCATCCTGCGCATGTTCCGCCAGCCCGCCTGGCCCGACCTGCCGAAGCACACAGCACAGTGGCTGGCGCTGCAACGCGAGGTGTCGCACCTGCCCGAGGCCGACCGCATCCTTGTCGAAAGCTTCCCCTTCGAAGGGCGCGCGCACACCTGTTTCTACGGCTTTGCCGGGCGCAACGCGATGCAGACGCTCGGGCTGCTGCTGACCCAGCGGATGGAGACCGCCGGGCTGCACCCGCTGGGCTTCGTCGCCACTGACTATGCCACGCTGATCTGGGGGCTGGATCCGGTGACCGACCCCGCGCCGCTGCTGGACGCGGACAATCTGCGCGAGGGGCTGGAAACATGGCTGGCGGGCAACGCGGTGATGAAGCGCACCTTCAAGACCTCCGCCACCATCGCCATGCTGATCGAGCGCAACACCCCCACCCAACGCAAGAGCGGCCGTCAGGCGGTGTTCTCCTCCGACATCCTCTACGACACGCTGCGCCGCTACGAGCCCGACCACCTGATGCTGCGCATCACCCGCGAGGAGGCGCTGCGCGGGCTGGTCGACTTCGGCCGGATCGAGGAGATGCTGGTCCGCACCCGCGGCCGCGTGGATCACGTGGTGCGGGACCGGGTCACGCCGCTCGCCGCGCCGATGTTGCTGGAAATGGGGCGCGTGCCGGTGGCGGGCGCCGCACAAGAACGGCTGCTGGCCGAACACGCGCAAGCGCTGATGACCGAGGCGGGCCTTGCATGATGGCGCGCCGTCGGCTTAGGAACGGATCATGAACGAATATGCCTTCAGGTTGGGCGGCGCAGATCTGGTGGCGCTGGGATCGGGCGGGCTGTGGTGGCCCGCGCGGTCGTTGCTGTGCGTGTCGGACCTGCATCTGGGCAAATCGGAACGCATCGCCCGCCGATCGGGCCGGATGCTGCCACCCTATGAGGTGCGCGACACGCTGGCGCGGCTGGCCCGTGACATCGACGCGACCGGCTGCCGCAGCGTGGTCTGCCTGGGCGACAGTTTCGACGATCTGACCGCGGCGCAGGCCCTGCCGGGGGAAGAGCGCGACAGGCTGCAAGATCTGATGGCAGCGCGGCGCTGGATCTGGATCGAGGGCAACCACGACCCCGCCCCCTCCCGGATGGGCGGTATTTCCCGGACATCGCTGCTGGAGCCGCCGTTCAGCTTTCGCCACATCGCGCAGGCCGATTTCACTCCGGGCCCAGCACAGGGTCCGGCACCGGGCCCCGCACTGGGCCCCGCACCGGGCCCCGCACCGGGTCCCCTGGCCGAGGTCTCGGGCCATTACCATCCGAAGCTGCGTCTGCCGCTGCGGGGACAGACCCTGTCGCGCCCCTGCTTTCTGGTCGATGCGACGCGGCTGATCCTGCCCGCCTATGGCACCTATACCGGCGGGCTTTACTGCGATCGGCCGCCGTTGAAGAGCTTGATGCGCCCGGACGCCCTTGCCATCCTCACCGGCGCCACGCCCCGGGCGGTGCCGATGCACCGCCGGTCGGGCGTCGGGTGACGACGTTGATCCGATGATTGTCGCCCCCGGTTAACGCGTTGGTAACCATTGCCCTCCAAAAACGACGTGGGGCGATCTCAGCAGTCGCTCCCGGCGGCGGATTCGTTCAGTATCACCACCGGCTTGGAAACAATCGAGCCGTCATTAACTCGTTATCCGCCGTCGCACCGCCCCTGCGGGGCCGGTTCCGCCGATCCGCGCAAAATGCCTGCGACCGCAGGAGCCTTTCCGCCGCGCGCCGGAAAAAGATTTGCAAAGAATTCGAATCATCCCGGAACCCATGGGCCGCTTCGGTGTTGACTATCCAGAAACGCAACACACTCAGGAGACCAAGATGACAATGCCCGCTCTCATCATCAACGCAGGTTTCCTGGCCGGACTCGGCATCAGCGCGCTGATGGTTCTTGCTTTCTGATCGGGGCGCTGCCGCCCTGGTTCGTTCTATCTGACTATCTGACACCCCCCCTCCGGCCCGGATCGTTCACGCATCCGGGCCTATTTTTTGTGCGCATGATCCGCCAGGTCCGTCGCATCGCCGCCGCTTGACGTCGCCACAAAGGCCCTAGCGTTTCCACACCCACAGCCCGATCATCGCCACCCCGGCAAGCCAGATCCCCACGACGACCGCGGCGGCGAGATAGCTTCGGGGGCGTGCTTCTACCCGGTCGCGTGCCTGCCCGCGCATCGCTGCGATCAGCGGCGCCGGGGTCAGGCGGATGACGCCCCAGATCCCCAGGGGCACCAGAATCACATCGTCGAGGTATCCCAGGACCGGGATGAAATCGGGGATCAGGTCGATCGGGCTCAACGCATAGGCCGCGACCGCCAGTGCCAGCAGCCGCGCGCCCCAAGGCGTTCGCGGATCGCGTGCCAGCAGATACACGGCGACAACGTCGCGCTTCAATGCGCGGGCCCAACTGCGCAAGCGATCGAGCATATGCGGCGTCCCCCGAGGGTTCAGAAAAGCAAAAACGACAACGCCGCCCCGGTGAGAGGGCGGCGCATCGGAATTTCACGCGTTCGGATCACGCCGTGGGTTCGGGTTCCAGACCCCCGCCTTTCGGCTTCTGCTTGGTCTTGGGAATCGAGGTGATCGAGGGGGCGTTGCCACTGTCGGAGGAGGCGTCATCGTCGTCCTCGCCCCGCTTCAGGGGTTCGCCATTGATCACACGCATGATCTCCGGCCCGGTCAGGGTTTCGAATTCCAGCAGGCCCTGCGCCAGGCGATGCAGATCGTCGTTCTTCTCCGTCAGGATACGTTTCGCGGTCTCGTAGCCTTCGTCGACGATGCGCCGCACCTCCCGGTCGATGACCTCCTGCGTGTCTGGCCCGGCACTGGCACCGCCACCCTGATAGCTGCCCAGATAGGACTGCTGCTCATTGGCATAGTCGATGTTGCCCAGCTTGTCGGACATGCCGAACTGGGTGACCATCGCGCGGGCGATCTTGGTGACCTGCTGAATGTCGGACGCGGCGCCCGAGGTCACGTTTTCCTTGCCGAAGATCAGTTCCTCGGCGACCTTGCCGCCCATCGCCATCGCCACCTTCGAGGTGTATTTGGTATAGGTCACGCTCAACTGGTCCCGCTCCGGCAGGGACAGGACCAGCCCCAGCGCGCGGCCGCGCGGGATGATCGTCGCCTTGTGGATCGGATCGTGCTGCGGGACGTTCAGCCCCACGATGGCATGGCCCGCCTCATGATAGGCGGTCAGCTTCTTCTCATCCTCCGACATGACCATCGACCGGCGCTCGGCGCCCATCATCACCTTGTCCTTGGCGTTCTCGAAATCCACCATAGTGACAAACCGGCGGCCCACCCTTGCTGCCATCAGCGCCGCCTCGTTGACCAGGTTGGCGAGGTCCGCGCCGGAAAATCCGGGCGTGCCGCGCGCGATCAGGCGCAGATCCACATCCGGGCCCAGCGGCGTCTTGCGGGCGTGCACGCCGAGGATCTTCTCGCGGCCCTTGATGTCGGGGTTGGGCACCGTCACCTGACGGTCGAACCGGCCGGGGCGCAGAAGCGCGGGGTCAAGCACATCCTTGCGGTTGGTCGCCGCGATGATGATCACGCCTTC
>NZ_JBRBUA010000088.1:0-10562 GCF_052826345.1 Brevirhabdus sp.
AAATATCCCCGCCGGAGGCCCGCCAACCGCTGCGCGCCCTCTCATCGCGCCAGTTCCCGCCCCGACAGCGTGTCCGTCAGCGCCGACAGCGCCAGCGCCGCCGCGCCGCGCGCCCAGACCAGATCGCCGCGCGCGGCGATCTCGACCGTGGGTGCGCTGCGGGTGGTGTTCAGCGTCAGCGCGCGCATCTCCGCCAGCACCTCTTCGGCATAGAGGTAGTCATAGCGCATCCGCTCGCCGGACAGCACGATCAGCGAGGGGTCGAACAGGTTGGCGACATTGGCCAGCCCCAGCGCCAGATAGCGGCCCGCCCGCCGAAAGATCGAGCGCGCGGCCTCATTGCCGGCCTTGGCCTGATCGTAGAGGCTTTCCAGCAGTACCTGGTTGGGCTCGCCCTCGGATTTGTACCAGTCGAGCGCGGTCGAGGCCTCGCGCACCAGCGCGTAATCGGCGACATAGGCCTCCAGGCAGCCGCGATGCCCGCAGCGGCACAGCGCGCCGTCCATCTGCACCTTGGTGTGGCCCAGCTCCATCCCCAGCGAATGCGCGCCGCGGTACAGCCGGTGGTTGACCACCAGCCCCATGCCCACGCCGTGCTCTATGGTGACGACGGCGAAATCGGCCATCGCGCGGCCCGCACCGAACCACAGCTCCGACAGGGTCACCAGGTTGGCGTCATTGTCGATTTCCACCGGAATGCCGAAACGATCGCGCGCCATGTCGCGCAGCGGCAGGTTGCCTTCGGTCAGGATCGGCGACCAGGGCACGGTGCCGCTGTTGTGATCCACGATGCCAGGCAGGCCGAGGCCGATCGCCAGCACGGTGGGGCATTGCGGCGCGGCGCTTTCCATCAGCTGGCGATACAGGGTTTCGGCCTCATCCAGCAGGGTGCCGGGGTCGCGCCTGCGGTTGCGGCGCGACAGGCTGGCGTGGGCCACCGGTTCGCCCGCGAAATCGATCAGCACCGCGGAATGTACCTCGTCCGACAGCTTGATGCCCACCACGTAGCCTGCCTGAGGGCGCACCGCCAGCGCGACGGGCGGGCGGCCGCGGCTGCCTTCGCGGGGGGTGCCTTCGACCTCCTGCAGGAACCCCTGCGCGATCAGGTCCGAGGTCAGCGCCGTCACCGAGGCGGGGCTGACCCCCAGCGCCTTGGCCACATCCACCCGCGGGGCGTGGCCCGCCCCGCGCACGCATTCGAACACTTGCTGGCGCAGCGTCGTCGCGGCCGCGTCGGTGACGGGCCGGATCGGCCCGCAGCCCGGCGACGGGGACTGCGACGGGGAGTGCGACGCAGACTGCGACGGGGGCGGGGACGCGAGGGAGGGCAGGGGCTGCGGCGGGCGGATCAGGTTGTTCATTTTATTCGACCCCAAAACAAATAACCGGCGTTCACGCCGAGTAGAGCCGCCAAACCGGCGTCATGACAAGGTATTTGTTTGCATGGCGCCCAAAAATGTAAGTTTTGGCGAATATTAATTTTGACAGATGAATTAAATTGCGCAATGATTCCGCAGTCGGCCCTCCGGCCTGACCGATTCCGTCAGGGAATCATCCAATTGGGAGGATCCAATGCGCAAAGCATTCATGCTGGCTGCGGTCGCAACCGCCGCCTTTACCACATCCACATTCGCCGCCAGCCACAGCATGACCGTCGGGGTCAGCTGGTCGAATTTCCAGGAAGAGCGCTGGAAAACCGACGAGGCCGCGATCAAATCCGCGCTCGATTCGGCGGGCGCCACCTATGTTTCCGCCGATGCGCAGTCGTCCTCGGCCAAGCAGCTGTCCGACATCGAAAGCCTGATCGCCCAGGGTGTCGACGCGCTGATCATCCTGGCGCAGGACAGCCAGGCCATCGGTCCCGCCGTGCAGGCCGCCGCCGATGAGGGCATTCCGGTCGTGGGCTATGACCGTCTGATCGAGGACCCGCGCGCCTTCTACCTGACCTTCGACAACGTCGAGGTCGGCCGCATGCAGGCCGAGGCCGTGCTGAAAAAGGCGCCCAAGGGCAATTACGTGATGATCAAGGGCTCGCCCACCGACCCCAACGCGGATTTCCTGCGCGGCGGTCAGCAGGAAGTGCTGCAAAAGGCCATCGACGCCGGTGACATCAAGATCGTCGGCGAAGCCTACACCGACGCCTGGCTGCCCGCCAACGCACAGCGCAACATGGAACAGATCCTGACCGCGCAGGACAACAAGGTCGACGCGGTCGTCGCCTCCAACGACGGCACCGCCGGCGGTGCCGTGGCCGCGCTGACCGCGCAGGGCATGGAAGGTATCCCCGTGTCGGGTCAGGATGGCGATCACGCCGCGCTGAACCGGGTCGCCAAGGGCACCCAGACCGTCAGCGTTTGGAAGGACGCGCGCGAGCTGGGCAAGAACGCCGCCGAGATCGCGGTGGCCCTGGCCGGCGGCAAGAAGATGTCGGAAATCGACGGTGCCGAGCAGTGGACCTCGCCCGGCGGCACGCAGCTTTGGGCCAAGTTCCTGGCCCCGGTGCCGGTGACCGCCGAGAACCTGAGCGTCGTCACCGACGCGGGCTGGATCACCAAGGACGCGCTTTGCCAGGGCGTGACCAACGGCCCGGCGCCCTGTAACTGATCGCGGCAAGCTGTCGTCGCTCCCCGTCGACCTTGCCTGCTGCCCCGGTGCGATGCCGGGGCAGCGCCAACGCCCGCAGCCGCGTTGACACTACGGAACAGATCCAAACCCTGTCCCCCTTCAGCCCTACCCGAGGCCCGTTCCCATGACCGACACTTCCGCACAAACGCCATCCGGGCCGCCAGCCGTGCCGAACGCCGTTCCCAACGCGGACGGTGCGGGCACCTACGAAGGCGCGCCCGCCAAGCCCGAGGCCGCGCCGCGGCGCAGTTTCCTCGACACGCTGGAACTCGATACGCGCCTGCTGGGCATGATCGGGGCATTCATCCTGCTGGCGCTGGCGTTCCAGTTCATGACCGACGGGCGCTTCCTGACGCCGCGCAACATCTTCAACCTGACGATCCAGACCGTTTCCGTGGCGATCATGGCCACCGGCATGGTCTTCGTGATCGTCACCCGCCATATCGACCTGTCCGTCGGCTCGCTGCTCGCGACCGCCTCCGCCGTGATGGCGATGACGCAGACGCGCATCCTGCCCGACATGATGGGGCTGGAGCTGGGGCATTGGGCGATTCCCTATATCACCATCCTCGTCGGCCTGATCACCGGCACGGTGATCGGCGCCTTTCAGGGCTGGCTGATCGGCTATCTGGCGATCCCCGCCTTCATCGTCACGCTGGGCGGTCTGCTGGTCTGGCGCAACGTGGCCTGGTATCTGACCAGCGGCCAGACCATCGGCCCGCTCGATCCCACCTTCATGAAACTGGGCGGCATCAACGGCACGCTCGGCACGCAATGGAGCTGGATCTTCGGCGTGCTTGCCGTGCTTGCGGCGATCTGGGCGCTGTGGTCGGCGCGGCGCAACAAGCAGGCGCATGGCTTCCACGTCAAGCCGATGTGGGCCGAGCTGACGGTCTTCGCCGCGATCGGCGTGGCGATCCTGGGGTTCGTCGCGATCCTGAACGCCTATGAGGTGCCGATCCGCCGTCTCGAACGGCAGGCCGCGCGCGCGGGCGAAACCCTGCCGGAGGGCTTTTCCGCAGGCTACGGCATCCCGATTTCCGTGCTGCTGCTGATCGGCGTGGCGGTGGTGATGACCATCGTGGCGCGCCGCACGCGGCTGGGGCGCTATATCTTCGCCACCGGCGGCAATCCCGACGCGGCGGAGCTCTCGGGCATCAACACCCGCCTGCTGACGGTCAAGGTCTTTGCCATCATGGGCGCGCTCTGCGCCATCTCGGCGGTCGTGGCCTCGGCCCGTCTGGCGAACCATTCCAACGACATCGGCACGCTGGACGAGCTGCGCGTGATCGCCGCCGCCGTGATCGGGGGCACCGCGCTTTCGGGCGGGCTGGGCACGATCTATGGCGCCATCCTAGGCGCGCTGATCATGCAGTCGCTGCAATCGGGCATGGCAATGGTCGGCGTCGATGCGCCGTTCCAGAACATCGTCGTGGGCACGGTGCTGGTCGCGGCGGTGCTGATCGACATCATCTATCGCAAGAAGGCGGGGCTGAAATGACGGCTGCACAGACACCTCTGGTCGAGATGCGCGACATCTCCATCGCATTCGGCGGCGTCAAGGCGGTGGACCATGTGTCCATCGACCTGATGCCGGGCGAAGTGGTTGGCCTGCTCGGTCACAACGGCGCCGGCAAGTCGACGCTGATCAAGATCCTCTCGGGCGCCTATCGCGCCGATTCCGGCGAGATCGTGATCAACGGCGAAAAGGCCGTGATCAACAGCCCCCGGGACGCGCGCCGCTATAACATCGAGACGATCTATCAGACGCTGGCGCTGGCGGATAATCTGGATGCGGCCTCGAACCTCTTTCTGGGGCGCGAGCTGACGACCGGGCTGGGCTTTGTCGACGACGCCCGGATGGAGGCCGAAACCCGCAAGATCATGGCGCGGCTCAACCCCAACTTCAAGAAACTGAGCGAGCCGGTGAGCGCCCTGTCGGGCGGGCAGCGCCAGTCGGTCGCCATCGCCCGCGCGGTCTATTTCAACGCGCGCATCCTGATCATGGACGAACCCACCGCCGCGCTGGGCGTGCATGAGACGCAGATGGTGGCCGAGCTGATACAGGAGCTCAAGAAGCAGGGGCTGGGCATCTTCCTGATCAGCCATGACACGCATGAGATGATGCAGCTGTGCGACCGCGTCTCGGTGATGAAGAACGGCCAGCTCGTCGGCACCGAACGGGTGGAGGACGTGACCGAGGACGATATCCTGAGCATGATCATCCTGGGCAAGAAACCCGCGAAAGCGGCCTGATGTATCTGGGTCTGGATCTGGGCACCTCGGGGCTGAAGGGGGTGCTGATCGACGGGGACCAGCGCGCCCTGGCGCAGGCCGACGCGCCGCTGCGGGTGCAGCGGCCGCATCCCGGCTGGTCGGAACAGCTGCCCGCCGACTGGATCGCGGCGGCGTCGCAGGTTCTGGATGAAATCGCGGCCGCGCATCCGCTCGACGGGCTGCGCGGCATCGGTCTGTCGGGTCAGATGCACGGGGCCACGCTGTTGGACGCGCGCAACGATGTGCTCCGCCCGTGCATCCTGTGGAACGATACCCGCGCCCATGCCGAAGCCGAGCAGATGGATGCGGACGCGCGGTTTCGCGCGATCACCGGCAACATCGTCTTTCCCGGCTTCACCGCGCCCAAGCTGCGCTGGGTCCAGCGCCATGAACCCGAGGTCTTCGCGCGTACGGCCCGCGTGCTGCTGCCAAAGGATTACCTGCGGCTGTGGCTGACGGGCGAGGCGATCGGCGAGATGTCGGACGCCTCCGGCACCGCCTGGTTCGATTCGGCGGCGCGGGACTGGTCGGACGATCTGCTGGCCGCCTGCGATCTTGACCGCGCGCATATGCCGGATCTGGTCGAGGGCGACGCGCAGGGCGGCGCGCTGCGCGAGGATCTGGCGCGGCGCTGGTCGATCCCGCGCGGCATCCCCGTCGCGGGCGGCGGCGACAATGCGGCGGCGGGCGTGGGGCTGGGCGTGGTGCGGCCGGGTCAGGCCTTTGTGTCGCTGGGCACCTCGGGCGTGCTGTTCGCCGCGACCGACAGCTACGCGCCCGCGCCCGAGACCGCCGTGCACAGCTTTTGCCATGCGCTGGGCGGGCGCTGGCACCAGATGGGGGTGATCCTGTCGGCGACGGATGCGCTGGAATGGTACGCGCGTCTGGTGGGGGCCGATGCGGCCGATCTGACGGCGGATCTGGGTCCGGTGCAGGCGCCCGGCTCGGCGCTGTTCCTGCCCTATCTGGGGGGCGAACGGACGCCGCACAACGATGCGCGTGTCCGGGGCGCGCTGCTGGGGCTGGATCACGCCACCGATCAGGCCGGGGGCACCCGCGCGGTGATGCAGGGCGTGGCCTTCGCGCTGCGCGATTGCGCCGACGCGCTGGCGGCGACCGGCACGCGGATCGAGCGGCTGATCGCCACCGGCGGGGGCAGCCGGTCGGAGCACTGGTTGCAGATGATCGCCAACACGCTTGGCGTCGCGGTGGATCTGCCGCAGGCGGGCGAGCATGGCGCGGCTTTCGGCGCGGCGCGGCTGGCGATGATGGCGGCCGGGCAGGGGGCAGATATCGCCACGCCGCCCGCCATCGCGCGCAGCTTCGATCCCGACGCGGCGCTGCGCCCGGCCTTCGATGAGGCGCATCTGCGCTTTCGCGCGGCCTATCAGGCGCTTGCCCCGTTGGCGCAGGCGTCGTGAAACGGGCTAGGAATCGATCCAGATCGTGACCGGGCCGTCATTTGTCAGCGACACCGCCATATCCGCGCCGAACCGCCCGGTTTCCACCGCGATATCCAGATCGCGCAGCGCCTGCGCGAAGCTGAGGTAAAGCGCGCGGCCCGCATCGGGGGGCGCGGCGGCGGAAAAGCCGGGCCGGTTGCCGCGCGACGTATCGGCGGCCAGGGTGAACTGGCTGACCACCAGCGCCGCGCCGCCCGTATCCTTGAGCGAAAGGTTCATGCGCCCGTCCGCATCGGCAAAGATGCGCAGCCGGGCGATCTTTGCGGCCATGCGCGCCGCATTGGCATCCGTGTCACCCTGCATGGCGCAGATCAGGATCAACAGCCCCGCCTCGATCGACCCGATCACCGCGCCATCCACATTGACCGAGGCCGACGTCACCCGCTGCACAAGCGCACGCATTCAGCGGGTCCGCGCGTAGAAATAGCCCGCGATCGCCGCCAGGATCAGCCCCAGCAGCACCGCGAAGGCGATTTTGACCTTGGAATAGGGGCGTTCGCCCTGCACCGTGCCGGTTCGTCCGTTCACCACGAAACGATAGCTTTTGCCGCGATATTTATAGGCCGCCAGCCAGACCGGCAGCAGGATATGCTTGAAGGTGACGTCCGAAACCTTGGTGCTGACGCTGTCGATCTGCTGCCGGTCGCCGCCGATGTCAAAGCGGATGTCGCGGGCGATCACGGCTTCCATATGGGCGCCGGCCTGCTTGAACCCTTCGTCCAGCGCGACGGTATAGGCCTCGGCCCGGAACCCGGCGAGGAATTCGGGACGGTAGGGTTCCAGCGCGGGCAGATCCCAGGGCGCCAGCCCGTCAGTATAGCGCTTGGGCAGCGAGGTGCTGGCCAGCACCAGCACATCGTCGAAGAACCGCGCCACCCGCCCGCGCACCGGGGTCCAGGCGACGCGCTGCACCTGCACCTGCACCTGCACCGGCTTGCCGTCGCGCATCTGGGTGCGGGTTTCGAAATAGACGGTGCCGCGCTGGCCGGTATAGCTGCTTTGGGTGTCCGCGTCGAAGGTCCAGTAGGGCACATATATGCCCGACATGCGCCGCCCCTTGGCGGCATATTGCTGCAAGCCGTTGGGCGCGAACCACAGGCTGCCCAGCCAATCGGACATCGCCTCGCGGGCGGTTTCCTCGGTCAGCGCAAAGGGCAGCAGGCCCCGCGGCTTGATCTGCCGGTGGGTGCCGGTGTCCAGCACCATCGGCGTGGCGCAGAAGGGGCATTCGGTGGCATGTTCGTCGGGCGCGAATTCCACCTGCGCGCCGCAGTTCGGGCAGGATTGCAGCCGGGTTTCCTGAAACTCCGCCGGGTCGATGCGGGAGGTCACGCTGTCGAAGGGGATCTCTGCCAGTTGGCGCTGCGCATGCCGGTCCTGGGTGATCTGCCGCTGGTTGCCGCAATAGTCGCACAGCAACAGCCCCTCGGCGGGGGAAAAACGCATGTCCGACCCGCAGCGCTCGCAGGGAAAGCGGTGCTCGGCCGGTTCCGTCTGCGGGGCGGCGTCGGTCGCGCCAGCCGCGCCCGGTGGCGGTGGTGGTGGCGATGGCGGCGGCGGCGGCGGGGCAGCGGATTGTTCCGTGCGCTTGCGCGCGCGGCCCCAGGGCGATTTGAAACGGCCGCCCTTCGTGTCCTGCCCGTCGGCGTGGGAGGGCGGCGGCCCGTCGCCGGGCGGAGCGGGAGGAGGGGGCGGAGGCGTCGGCATGGGCGTATCCGGTCAGACGGCTGCGAAGGATGAGGCGAGCGCGCTCAGGCGCGGATCGGCGTCCCGGCTCACGCGCCGGGGGGCGGCGGAGGCAGCACGGTGAAAAGCTGTGCCAGTTCCTGCACATCGTCGGCTTTCTTCCAGCCGTCCTGGCCTTGGGTCCAGACATAGGTGTCGCGTGACAGGCTGCCGTCGCCCACCATGCGGCCCAGGTTCGCGCGCGAGAAGGGGCCGCGCGTCTTGCCGTTTTCCGCCAGATGCCACATCTTTTCGACCGGCGGTGGAGGCGGCGGCGGCGCGGCTGCGGCCTGCGGCTGTTGCGGGGCGGCGTTTTGCTGGTCCGGCCGGGGGCCCCAGGGGCCTTGCTGGGCCATCGCCATGCCCATCCCCATGCCGATGCCCGCCCCCATTCCCGCGCCCGCCCCACCGGGGTTGCGCGCGGCGGCGGTCATCGCCTCGGCGGCGGAATATTGGGTGAACCGGCCCAGATCGCCCGCCAGCCCCATCGAGGTGCGCTTGTCCAGCGCCTGTTCGACGGCGGGGGGCAGGCTGATGTTTTCCAGGTAAAGCTCGGGCATGGACAGGCCGTAGCCTTCCAGCGTGGGGGCGATTTCGTTGGCGACAAGGCGGCCCAGATCGGCGGTGTTCGCGGCCATGTCCAGCACCGGAATGCCCGATGCGGCGATGGCGCGGGAAAACTCCTGCACGATGATATTGCGGATCTGGAAACTGATCTCGTCCATGGTGAATTCGCCGTCGGTGCCGACGATTTCGGTCAGGAACCGCGCGGGATCGGTGACGCGCACCGAATAGGTGCCGAAGGCGCGGATGCGCGTCGGCCCGAATTCGGGATCGCGCAGCATGATCGGGTTCTTGGTGCCCCATTTCAGATCGTTGAACCGCGTGGTCGAGACGAAATAGATCTCCGACTTGAAGGGCGAGCGGAAGCCGTGATCCCAATGCTGAAGCGTCGTCATGATCGGCATGTTGTTCGTTTCGAGCATGTAGAGCCCGGGCGTGAACACATCCGCCAGCTGACCTTCGTGCACGAAGACGGCCGCCTGACCCTCGCGCACCGTCAGCTTCGCGCCGTATTTGATCTCATGGCCCTCGCGCTGGAACCGCCAGACCATCGTGTCGCGGGTATCGTCGGTCCAGTGGATGACATCGATGAACTGGCCGCTCAGAAAATCGAAAATACCCATTTGCGTGTCTCCGTCTTGCAGATCGGGGTCCAGGTCGTCAGCTTTCGCCGCCCATCAGCTCCGCCGCGATCTGGGCGACGATGGGCCGGGCGAGCTCGGGGGTCATGCCGGGCTTGAGCCGACGGTCGTAAAGGATTTTCAGGATCATCTCATCCTGCGGGGTCAACAGCGCGAATTCCTCGTCGTCGTTGAAGATCGAAGGCCGCGCGGTCGGGCTGTCGTTGGCGGCGCCCAGGCCCTGCGCCAGTTCCTCGTGCAGGCACGACAGGCGCAGCAGATCGGGGTGTTCGGCGCGGATGACCGCGATGGCCGCCGAATAGGTGTCGCCCTCGGAAAAGGCGTAGACGGAACAGAAGGTATAGCGCGGCAGGTCGGTGATTTCATTGACCGTGGCATTGCCGATGCCGGGCACCAGCTGGCCGACCTTGGGCCCGGCCTCTGCCAGCTCGTCGGTGTTCATCACCAGGATGAAGTAGTTCCCCGTGCCTTCGGTCAGGCGAATGTCGGCGCCGGTCAGCCGCGCCAGCCGCGCGGCATAGTTGCGCACGTTGTCGGTGTCGCGCTTGCGCTGCGCGGCGTCCACCGAGGGGCCGAAGATGATCTTCATGCGGATCGGCCCTTCCCAGCGGCGCAGGCGGCTCGGCGTCTGCTCGGCGACGAAACGGCCGTTGCGCACGGTATATTCGTCGTAAAGCGCCACGCGCTCGAAATTCTCGATCAGATTGCGGGTGGTGAAGGGCGCATCCTTGGACCCGGTGTCGGTCCGCAGCAGACCCTGGCTGCGCTGGCGCGCCTGGGCGCGCACGTAATAGCGGTGGTATTCCGCCGCGCGGCTCGACACGGGCTTGGGTTTGGGCTTCACCACCGCCGGTTTCGGCCTGACCTGCGGGCGCTGCGACGTGTCGGGCACCGTCACCGGCTTGGGCGGCGTGGTCTGGCAGGCGGCCACGGTGAGTGCGAGCAGCAGCGGGGAAATCAGGCGGGTAAGCATCATGTCACGACCGTTCGGGCACGCTGGACCCGGCGTTGTAGCCGGTGGAATCGCCACGGGATTTGGCAGAGGCAAGCGTGTTCTTCAACTCCTCTTCCATTGTGCGCAGCTCGGTTTCCGCCTCGGCGCGGCGGGCCTTGCCCTCATCCGCGATGCGCAGCGAATCCTCGATCGTGGCGATCAGTTCCGCGTTGGCGGTCTTGACGGCGTCGATGTCGAAGACGCCGCGTTCCATCTCCTCGCGCACGGTGGCGTTGGCCTGGCGCAGGTTGCGGGCGTTGGCGGTCAGCAGCT
>NZ_JBRBUA010000089.1:0-37315 GCF_052826345.1 Brevirhabdus sp.
CACAACGGCTTCGACGTGGATCGCCAGATGGCCGCGGGGTGCCGGGCATCGACGTGATTCTGACCGGCCACACCCATGACGCGCTGCCCGAGCCGGTGCTGGTGGGCGAGACGATCCTGATCGCCTCCGGCTCGAACGGCAAATTCGTCAGCCGCGTCGATCTGGATGTGCGCGACGGCAAGATGATGGGCTTCCGCCACAAGCTGATCCCGATCTTCTCCGACGTGATCGAGCCGGACGCCGACATGACCAAGGTGATCGACGAGCAGCGCGCCCCCTATGAGGCCGAGCTGAAGGAGGTGCTGGGCACCACCGACAGCACGCTGTACCGCCGCGGCAATTTCAACGGCACCTGGGACGATCTGATCTGCAACGCCCTGATCGAGGAGCGCGAGGCCGATATCGCGCTGTCGCCGGGATTCCGCTGGGGGCCGAGCCTGCTGCCGGGCCAGGAGATCACCCGCGAGGATCTGCACAACGTCACCGCGATGAACTATCCCGAAGCCTATCGGACGGAGATGACGGGAGAGTTCCTGAAAGTCGTGCTGGAGGACGTGGGCGACAACCTGTTCAACCCCGATCCCTATTACCAGCAGGGCGGCGACATGGTGCGCGTGGGCGGCATGGGCTACACGATCGATGTGTCCCTGCCGCAGGGCAACCGGATCAGCAACATGACGCTGCTGAAGTCCAATGAGCCCATCGACCCGGCGAAAACCTATGTCGTTTCCGGTTGGGCCAGCGTCAACGAGGGCACCGAAGGCCCGCCGATCTGGGACGTCGTGGAGAACTACATCAAACGCAAGGGCGTGGTGGAGATCGAGCCAAACAACTCGGTCATGCTGACCAATCCGTGATGCAGTACGCGGCGCGCCCTCGGGCGCGCCGTCTTCGTTTCGCGGCCGGTCCGAGACGCCCCATGCCCCTTTTTCCATGCGGGCAACCATGCCGCGCTGGAAGCCGCGCCGCGTGCATGATCTGGACGAAAATCCAATTTTTCCATTTACGCCGACGATAAATTCATTAAAGTGAATATGAATATATATGTGCAGGAGGGAGGTCTCCACTATGGGGCGTGAATCACGCAATACCGCGACCAGACGCGGTTTTCTTAAGAGCGGCCTGGCCGCTGGCGGTGCCTTGGGCGCGGCCGGTATGGCCAATGCCGCAGGCGCGGCCGGTTCGGCGGAAATCAAGGTCGAACCCTGGATGCAGGAGCTGGGTCCGGGCGTCGACGCCGCACCTTACGGCACCCCGTCGCCGTTCGAATCATCCGTGCGTCGTCGCAACGTCGAATGGCTGACCGCCGATCCGGTATCCTCGGTCAACTTCACCCCGATCCACGAGCTAGACGGCATCATCACGCCCAACGGGCTGTGCTTTGAACGCCACCACGCGGGCGTCGCGGAAATCGATCCCGCCGCGCACCGGCTGATGATCAACGGGCTTGTCGACAAGCCGCTGATCTTCACGATGGACGACCTCAAGCGGTTTCCCCGTGAAAACCACGTCTACTTTCTGGAATGCGCCGCCAACAGCGGCATGGAGTGGCGCGGCGCCCAGCTGAACGGCTGTCAGTTCACCCACGGCATGATCCACAACGTGATGTACACCGGCATCCCGCTGCGGCTGCTGCTGGAAGAGGCGGGCGTGAAGCCCAACGGCAAATGGCTGCTGCCCGAAGGCGCCGACGCCTCGGCGATGACGCGTTCGGTCCCGATGGAAAAGGCGCTCGACGACTGCCTCGTCGCGTTCAAGATGAACGGCGAAGCGCTGCGCCCCGAGCAGGGCTATCCGCTGCGCCTGGTCGTTCCCGGCTGGGAAGGCAACATGTGGGTCAAGTGGCTGCGCCGCATCGAAGTGGGCGACAAGCCCTGGCACCAGCGCGAGGAAACCAGCAAATACACCGACCTGCTGGATAGCGGCACCGCACGCCGCTTCACCTGGGAAATGGATGCGAAATCCGTCATCACCAACCCCAGCCCGCAGGCACCGCTGAACCACACCAAGGGGCAGACCGTGCTGACCGGCATCGCCTGGTCCGGCCGTGGCACCATCCCGCGCGTCGATGTCACGCTGGATGGCGGCAAGAACTGGCACAAGGCCCGCATGTCCGGCCCCAGCCTGTCCAAGTCGATGCACCGCTTCTATTTCGAGTTCGACTGGGACGGCAAGCCGCTGCTGCTGCAGAGCCGCGCCCATGATTCCACAGGTTACGTCCAGCCCACCAAAAAGGCGCTGCGCGAAATCCGGGGCGTCAACTCGATCTATCACAACAACGGAATCCAGACCTGGCACGTCAATGAAAAAGGAGAGGCCGAAAATGTCGAAGTCAGCTAAGGCCGCCGTCCTCATCGGACTTATTGGCGCCGCATCCCCGGTTTTCGCGGAATCGCACCAGGGGGCGGACGCGTCCGCCGATACCCAGATCAGCCTGCCCGCGGGCTATCAGGGCGAATCGGGCTTTTCGCTCGGCCGCGAAGCCACCCCCGACGAAATCGCCGTCTGGGACATCGACGTGCGGCCCGACGGCATGGGTCTGCCCAAGGGCAAGGGCGACGTCGCCACGGGTGAGGAGATCTTCACCGAGTCCTGCGCCGTCTGTCACGGCGACTTCGGCGAGGGCCGCGGCCGCTGGCCGGTGCTGGCAGGGGGCAAGTCGACGCTCACCGACGCGCGCCCGGTCAAGACCGTCGGGTCCTACTGGCCCTACCTGTCGACCGTCTTCGATTACGTGCATCGCGCGATGCCCTTCGGCAACGCGCAGTCGCTCAGCGCCGACGACACCTACGCGATCACGGCCTACCTGCTTTATCTCAACGACCTCGTCCCCGATGATTTCGAGCTGAGCGACGCGAACTTCACGTCCGTGAAGCTGCCGAACGAGGACGGGTTCAAGCCCGACGACCGGCCCGAAACCGAGCTGGGCCTGTTCAGCGAAGAAGCCTGCATGACCGACTGCAAGCCCGAGGTGAAGATCACCGCGCGCGCCGCCGTCGTCGATGTGACGCCCGATGACACGGCCGCCCGTGAGGCGCGTGCCGCCAAGGCGAAGGACGCGGATTCCGGCGTGACCGAAACCGACGCGGCGGTTCCCCCCGCATCGCAGGGCGAAGGCGTCGACGTTCCGGCGGCAGGCAGCGACGCGGCCGCCCCCGCCTCGGAGGCCCCGGCCCCCGAGCCCGAGAAGAAGGCCGAAGCAGCCCCTGCCGCGCCGGACCCCGAGCTGGTCGCCGATGGCAAGAAGGTGTTCCGCACGTGCAAGGCCTGTCACCAGGTCGGTGAAAACGCCAAGAACCGCACCGGCCCCGTCCTGAACGGTGTCGTGGGCGCCCCCGCCGGCCACATCGAGGATTTCCGCTATTCCAGCGCCCTCAAGGATGCCGCAGCGGGCGGCCTGGTCTGGACGCCCGAGGAACTGTCGGCCTTTCTCGAAAAGCCGCGCAAACATCTGAAGGGCACCAAGATGTCCTTCACCGGGCTGCGCAAGGAAAAGGACCGCGACGCGATCATCGCCTATCTCTCGACCTTTCCGAAGTAAGGCACAGCCATGGGCCACCCCGGTGGCCGACTGATCCCCCGCTGACCCCAAGGCCGCTGCGACATACCCGTCGCGGCGGCCTGTCCGCATTCCGGCCGGGGCGAAATCGCCTTGTGGCCGGTCGCGGAACGGCCTAGCAAAACGAGGCGGTTCAGAAAGGGCGCGGCATGACGGTCAAGGTGGCGATCAACGGGTTCGGGCGCATCGGACGGTCGGTCCTTCGCGCCTGGCTGACGCGCAACCTCTGGCCCGAGGTCGAGATCGTCCTGCTGAACGACATCGCGCCGCTTGATGCCTGCCGCTACCTGCTCCAGTACGACAGCGTCTTCGGCCCTTACCCCGGGCGCGTCGCCGCGGCACCGGAGGCGCTGCAGGTGGATGACCGCCGCTTCGCGTTCCACCGGGAAAGCAATCTCGCCGCGCTCGATCTGTCGGGCATCGACGTGGTGATGGATTGCACGGGCAAGGCGGGGCAGCGCCCCGTGGCGGAGGCGCTGTTGCAGGCCGGGGCCGGACGCGTCCTGATCTCCGGCCCCGCGCCGCAGGCCGACCTGACCCTCGTCAAGGGCGTCAACGATGCCGCGTTGCGCGCGCGTCACAAGATCGTCTCCAACGCCTCCTGCACCACCAACGCGCTGGCGCCGCTACTGCGGCTGCTGGACACGCTCGCCGGGATCGAGACCGGCTACATGACCACGATCCACTGCTATACCGGCAGCCAGCCCAGCGTCGATCTGCCCACGGGCGACCTGGCACGGTCGCGCGCGGCGGCCCTGTCGATCGTCCCCACCTCGACCAGCGCGTCGCGGCTGACCGATCTGGTGCTGCCGGATCTGGCGGGCAGGATCGAAGGCTCCGCCGTGCGCGTGCCGTCGGCCAGCGTATCTGCCGTCGACCTGACCTACATGCCCAAGACCCGGGTGGACGTGCCGCGTCTCAACGCGGCATTCCGCGATGCGGGCGGCGTCATCGGATGCACCGACGATCCTGTCGTCTCCACCGACATGCGCATGCGCGGCGAAAGCATCATCATGCAGACGGGCGAAACCGCCGTGACCGCGGGCGGCATGGCGCGCGTGTTCGGCTGGTACGACAATGAATGGGGGTTCTCGAACCGGATGCTCGACGTCGCGCGCCTGATGGGGGCACGGGCCGACTGACACCGACGGGGCTGGCCGCGGATTTTGCTCAACGCTTCCAAATGGTCGAAATATCCTCGCCGAAGGCGAAACTCTTCCGCCCGTGAAAAAGCCCGCCAACCCCGGGTCGGCGGGCCCTCGCGGCCACTTGGCACCCGCGTCGGCCGGACAGGCCGCGCGCCTTGCGGCCGTCAGCTTTGCTTGGCTGTGGGGGGCAGCAGCGGTCCGTCGCCGCGATGCCCTGCCAAGCCGCCGGAAACCTCTTCGGTGGATTCCGCCGTCAGATCATCGGGCAGGATCAGGTTGAGCACGATGGCGATCAGCGCGGCCGGCAGGATGCCCGAGGTCGCCAGGATCTGCAGCGTGGCGGGCAGGTGCTGCAATGCACCCGGTTCCAGTTGCAGCCCCAGACCCAGCGACAGC
Organism: Brevirhabdus sp.; assembly: GCF_052826345.1. NCBI lineage: Bacteria > Pseudomonadati > Pseudomonadota > Alphaproteobacteria > Rhodobacterales > Paracoccaceae > Brevirhabdus > Brevirhabdus sp. Next base: position 5,104 of record NZ_JBRBUA010000089.1, read on the forward strand.
GCGACGGCGAAGATCACCATGTTGCGCCGGTTCCACTCCACATCGGACAGCATGGAAACGCCGGCCGCCACCACCATGCCGAACATCACGATCACGCCGCCGCCCAGCACTTCGATCGGCACGGTGGAGATGATCGCCCCCACCTTGGGCACCAGCCCCGACACGATCAGGAACAACGCGCCGATGGTCACGACGTGGCGGCTCATCACGCCGGTCATGGCGATCAGCCCGACGTTCTGGCTGAACGAGGTGTTGGGCAGCGCGCCGAAGACACCGGCCAGGGCCGTGCCCAGACCGTCGGCATAGGTGGCGCCGGTGATTTCGGCGTTCGTGGCCTCCCGGCCTGCGCCGCCCTTGGTGATGCCGCTGACATCGCCCACGGTCTCGATCGCGCTGACGAACGCCATCAGGCAAAATCCGATGATCGCCGCGGCGGAAAACTCGACCCCGAAGTGGAACGGATCGGGCACGGAGAAACTCGCGGCCCGCGCGACGTTGTCGAAATTCACCATGCCCAGCGCGAAGGCCACGACATATCCTGCCAGCAGCCCAAGCAGAACGGCGGAAATCGACAGCATCCCGCGGGTGAAGAATTTCAGCGCCAGCGTGACGACCAGCACGACGCCCGCGACGCTCCAGTTCAGCGCGGAGCCGTATTCCGGCGTGCCGATCGCCGGAACGCCGCCCGCGGAATACTGGATCCCGACCTTGACCAGCGCCAGGCCGATCATCGTGACCACCAGCCCGGTGACGAGCGGCGGCAGCGCAAAGCGGATCTTGCCGATGAACGTGCCGAGAAGGGCGTGGAACAGCCCGCCCACCATCACACCGCCCATCACGGCCGCCATCGCATCGACCCCCTTGCCCGCGACCAGCGGGATCATGATCGGCAGAAAGGCGAAGGACGTGCCCTGTACGATGGGCAGTTTCGCGCCCACCGGCCCGAAGCCCACCGTCTGGATCAGCGTGGCGACCCCGGCAAAGAACATCGACATCTGGATCATGTAGATCAGTTCCGGGAAATCCGGCGAGTTGGAGCCAAAGCCGAAGCCCGCCGCCCCGGCGATGATGATGGCCGGGGTGACATTCGACACGAACATGGCCAGCACATGCTGAATTCCCAGCGGGACCGCCCTGGCCAGCGGCGGCGTGTAATTCGGATCGCGCAGCTGATCCGGTGTTCCTATGGACGCGTCGGTCATTTCAAGTATCCCCTGTCGGTTTTTGATATGAGAATTACGGACGCTTGAGCGCGCCTCTTGTGTCATCCGGGTGAAGCGCCACGCAGAAGGGCGCCGCGAAATGGAATTCCTGCAGGTTTTCGCCCGCGCCGATGCGGTCGACCACGGCGAATTGGCCGGGCGCGTGCAGCGGTGCCAGCACCCCGTGCCAGGTGTTGCGGTGATAGTTCACGCCCTGTCCCGGCGCGGTGACGAAGGCCAGCGGCGTGCCGGGCGTGCCGTCCTCGTCGGGGGCGACGATCACCAGAAACGGATCGCGGCTGAGCGGCAGAAACGCCTGCGCGCCCAGCGGGTGGCGTTCCACCATGTCCAGCGACACCGGCAGGCCGCGCGGTTCGGCCTGGAAAATGCTGATCCCCGCGCGGCCGTCCGCGTCGAAATCCAGTTTGGCACGGTCGTGGAACCGGCCGCACATCCCTTGATTGATGATCTTGTCGGGCGCGCCCGAGGCGTCCAGCACGTCGCCGTAGGGGGCGAAATCGGCGGCCGTCAGCGGGCGCGCGATCAGCAGGCGGGGATCGCCCTGCGCGCTCATCGCAACAGATCCTTCAGCCGGTGCCAGGCGATACGTTCCACCTGGCCGCAGGCGGTGGCGAATTCCTCATCGCGGCTGTTTTGCAACCGCGCGCGGAACGCGGCGGCGATCGAGGTCTTGGTGTTGTCACGCACGGCGATGATGAAGGGAAAGCCGAATTTCTCGGTATAGGCGTCATTCATCGCGGTGAACTCCGTGCGTTCGGCATCGGTCAGCGAATCGAGCCCCGCGGAGGCCTGCTCCGCCGTGGAGGAGGCCGTCAGCCATTTGGCCGCGGCCAGCTTGCCCGCCAGATCGGGGTGGGCGGTCAGCACGCCCAGCCGTTCCTGCGGCGACGCGCGGCGAAAGACGCGGGCCAGGGCATTGTGCAAACCCTCGGCCGTGTCATGCGCGGGCCCGAGCTCCTGCTCAAAGGCGCGTTCCGCGATCCAGGCGGAATGCTCGTAGATGCCGCCGAAGGCCGCGACGAAATCCGCGCGATCCATCCGCGACGGCATGTCGGCGTGCGCGCGCGCCGGATGGGTCCGGCGCCAGTGGCGGGCGATGTCGATGCGCCGCGCGAACCACACAGCCTCATGCGATTGCGCATATTCGACAAAGCGTTTCAGCGCCTGGATACGGCCGGGTCGTCCGATCAGCCGGCAATGCAGGCCGACGGACAGCATTTTCGCCTGTCCATTCACGCCTTCTTCATAAAGCGCGTCGAAACTGTCCTTGAGATAGCTGTAGAACTGATCGCCGGAATTGAACCCCTGTGGCGTGGCGAACCGCATGTCGTTGCAATCCAGCGTATAGGGAACGACCAGCTGGTCGTGATCGCCTTCGCGGACCCAATAGGGCAGGTCGTCGGCATAGCTGTCCGCCACATAGTCGAAACCGCCCTCTTCGGCGACGAGGGCCTGGGTGTTGGCCGAACACCGGCCTGTGTACCAGCCACGCGGGCGTTCGCCCGTGACCTCCCGATGCAGCGCGATCGCTGCCTGCATGTCGGCGCGCTCGGCCTCCCTGGAATAATCCTTGTACTCGATCCATTTCAGCCCGTGGCTGGCGATTTCCCACTTCGCCGCCTGCATCGCGGCCGTCTGCTCGGGCGACCGCGCCAGTGCCGTGGCCACGCCGTAGACGGTGACCGGGATCTGCGCGGCGGTGAACAGCCGGTGCAGGCGCCAGAATCCGGCCCGCGCGCCGTATTCGTATATCGATTCCATGTTCCAGTGGCGCTGCCCGGGCCAGGGCGCGGCGCCGACGATTTCGGACAGGAACGCCTCGGATGCGGCGTCGCCGTGCAGGATGTTGTTCTCTCCGCCCTCCTCGTAGTTGATCACGAATTGCACGGCGATGCGCGCACCGCCTGGCCATTGGGGATCGGGGGGCGTGGGGCCATAGCCTCTCATGTCACGGGGATAGCGGTTCAACGGTTCCTCCTTCGCGATGGACTTCGTATATTTCAGAACAAAGGGAATTATTTTCACAAAAAATTTGAAAGTCTTTTCGCCTGTCGAATCCTTCCGGCCAAGGGCAGAATAGGAAACAAGATTTTCGGGCAACAAATGTCACACGCGGGGGATGAACGGATGAGCGGCTATCTTACGACACATGTTCTGGACACGGCGCGCGGCGTCCCTGCGGCGGGAATGCGAATCGATCTGCTGCACATCGACGCCGACACTCGGCGTACGCCCCTGCGCAGCATGCAAACCAACGCCGACGGGCGTACCGACAGCCCGATCCTGCCGCAGGACGAATTCAGCCCGGGCAGCTATGAGCTGGTATTCCACGCGGGCGATTACATGCGCGACACCGGGATGACGGCGGATGCGGGCGTGTTTCTGGACCTGATCCCGATCCGCTTCGTGATGAACGAGGCCGCGCATTTCCACGTGCCGCTGCTGCTGTCGCCCTACGGCTACTCGACATATCGGGGCAGCTGATACAGCCCCTCGCGTTCGCGCAGATCCTCCTTGATCTGGGCGGACATGAAATCGATGAACAGCCGGATCTTCGGATCCTGGTAGCGTTTGTGCGGGAACAGGCAGGCCAGTGAAACCGGTTCCGGCGGTTCCGCGATGCAGACCGGGACCAGATCGCCGCGGGCCAGATGATCCGCGATCTCGAAAACCGGCTTCAGGATGATGCCGTGACCGGCCAGCGCCCAGTCGATCAGCACCTGCCCGTCGTCCGAAGCGAAGGGCCCATCCACATCGAAACTCTGCTGGCCTTCCGACGTCTGCAAGGTCCAGCGGAACTCGGGCGACCCGGGAAAGCGCAGCAACAGGCAGTCATGCGCCTCCTCTAACAGGGATTTCCCGGTGAGCGGCATCCCGCGCCGCGCGACATAGGCGGGGGCGGCGGCCAGCACGCGGGGGCATTCGGCGATGCCGCGCACACGCATGTCCGAATCGACCAGCTTGCCCACGTGAAACGATAGGTCCAGCCCTTCCCCGGTCAGGTCCAGTTTGCGGTCCGACAGGCGCAGGCGCACATGGATGTCGGGATAGCTCGCTTTGAACACGGGCAGCTGCGGCGCGATGAAATAACGCCCGACCCCCAGCGGCGCCGACACGAAGATGGAGCCGCGCGGGTTCAGCGTGACCTCATGTACGGCCGCTTCGGCATCCTCCAGCGCATCCAGGATCTTCTGCGCGCCCTGATAAAAGATCCGCCCCTGTTCCGTCGGCTGGATCGAGCGCGTGGTGCGCGCGAAAAGGCGGATGCCCAGGTGACGCTCGAGCTCCCCTATGCGCGAGGAGGCGACGGCCGCCGACACCCGTAGATCGCGCGCGGCGGCGGACATGTTGCCCAGTTCATAGACCCGCACGAACATTCGGATGTTGTTGATGTAGGCCATCGGCGATTATCAAAAATTATTTGAAACTGATTGGATTAATATGGAATTAACAGAAAGCTGCAAGCCTGTATAGATTGCGGCAGGCACAGCGAGGGGAGGCCCGCAATGTTCGATCTGGCAGTATTGGAGGCATGGCTGCAATTCGCCGTGCGCTGGACCCATGTGATCACCGCGATCGCCTGGATCGGATCGTCCTTCTATTTCATCGCGCTGGATCTGGGCCTGCACCGCGACCGCGACCTGGCCTCGGGCGCGGATGGTGAGGAATGGCAGGTTCACGGCGGCGGCTTTTACCACATCCAGAAATATCTGGTGGCCCCCGCGGGGATGCCCGACCATCTGGTCTGGTTCAAATGGGAAAGCTACGCGACCTGGCTGTCGGGCTTCGCGCTGCTGTTCCTGGTCTATTACCTGGGCGGAGAGCTCTATCTGGTCGATCCGGCGGTGCTGGATATTCCGGTCTGGCAGGCGGCGCTGATTTCCGTGGCCTCGCTGGGCTTCGGCTGGCTGGTCTATGACTTCATCTGCAAGTCGAAGTTCGGCGATGACAACACGCGGCTGATGATCCTGCTCTATGTGATCCTGGTGGGCATGGCCTGGGGCTATACCCAGGTGTTTTCCGGCCGCGCCGCGCTGCTGCATCTGGGGGCGTTCACCGCGACGATCATGTCGGCCAACGTCTTTGCCGTCATCATGCCCAACCAGCGCATCGTGGTGAAGGACTTGCAGGAAGGCCGCAAGCCCGACCCGAAATACGGCAAGATCGCCAAGCAGCGCAGCACGCATAACAACTATCTGACGCTGCCGGTGATCTTCCTGATGCTGTCGAACCACTATCCGCTGGCGTTTTCCAGCGCCTACAACTGGGTCATCGCCAGCCTGGTGTTCCTGATGGGGGTGACGATCCGGCATTACTTCAACAGCGTCCATGCGCGAAAGGGCAATCCCACCTGGACCTGGGCCGTCACGGTCATCCTGTTCATCGTCATCGCCTGGCTGTCCACCGCGCCGATGTTCCAGCGTGCCCAGACGGCCGAGCTGCGCGGCGAGGCGCTGGTCTTCGCCCAGGCCGACGGCTTCGGGGAGGTGAGCGATATCGTGACCGGACGCTGTGCGATGTGCCACGCGAAGGAGCCCGTCTACGAGGGAATCCTCTGGGCACCCAAGGGGGTGCGGCTGGAAACGCCCGAACAGGTCGCGCGGCAGGCGGGTGCGATCTATATGCAGGCAGGGCTGAGCCACGCGATGCCCCCCGCCAACCTGAGCTTCATGGAAGAGGCCGAGCGCCGGAAAATCGTCGCCTGGTATCGCGGGGCAGGGGGCTGACCCTGTTCCCCATGCGCAAGTGCACGATCGATGTGCCGCCCCCCGTTCCGCGGGGGGCTTTTCGTTTCGGGCCGGACAGTGTGATCTTATCCGAGCGGTCTGGACCTATCTGGTGCTGACCTCTGGCCCTAAGATTGCGTTCGATCCGGGCCTATCGTGGCGCGGAACATGCAATCCGCGCGCCACGCGCGACGCAGGGCCGCGCAGGCCCGATTCACGCGCGTACGCCCCGAGAGGACAGAACTCCGATGAAGATGAACACCGAAGAAGCTTTCGTCAAAACGCTGCAAATGCACGGGATCGAACACGCGTTCGGCATCATCGGATCGGCCATGATGCCGGTCAGCGACCCGTTTCCCAAGGCGGGCATCACCTTCTGGGATTGCGCACATGAATGCAACGCGGGGATGATGGCCGACGGCTTCACCCGCGCCTCGGGCAAGATGAGCATGATGATCGCCCAGAACGGGCCGGGCATCACCAACTTCGTCACGCCGGTCAAGACCGCCTACTGGAATCACACGCCGCTGCTGCTGGTCACGCCGCAGGCGGCCAACAAGACCATCGGCCAGGGCGGCTTTCAGGAGGTCGAGCAGATGAAGCTGTTCGAGGATATGGTCGCCTATCAGGAAGAGGTGCGCGACCCCACCCGCATCGCCGAGGTGCTGAACCGGGTGATCTTGCAGGCCAAGCGTGCCTCGGCGCCCGCGCAGATCAACGTGCCGCGCGATTTCTGGACCCAGATTATCGACATCGACCTGCCCGCGATCGTGGAATTCGAGCGTCCCGCAGGCGGGGCGGACGCGATCGCCCGGGCGGCCGAATTGTTGTCGAGCGCCAGGTTCCCCGTCATCCTGAACGGCGCGGGCGTGGTGCTGGCGGGCGCGATCCCCGCTGCCGTCAAGCTGGCCGAGCGGCTGGATGCGCCCGCCGCCTGCGGCTATCAGCACAACGACGCGTTTCCCGGCTCCCACCCTCTGGCGGTGGGGCCCTTGGGCTACAACGGATCCAAGGCGGCGATGGAGCTGATCTCGAAGGCCGATGTGGTGCTGTGCCTTGGCACACGTCTGAACCCGTTTTCCACCCTGCCGGGCTATGGCATCGACTATTGGCCCAAGGACGCCAAGATCATCCAGGTCGATATCAACCCCGACCGCATCGGCCTGACCAAGAAGGTCACTGTGGGTATCGTGGGCGATGCGAAGAAGGTGGCCGAAAGTCTGCTGGAAAAGCTGGCGGACGGCGCCGGCGACACCGGCCGCGACGAACGCCGCGCGCTGATCGCGGATACCAAATCCGCCTGGGCGCAGCAGCTGACCTCGATGGATCATGAGGAGGACGATCCGGGCACCACCTGGAACGAGCGCGCGCGCGACGCCCATCCCGACCGTATGAGCCCGCGCATGGCCTGGCGTGCGATTCAGGCGGCGCTGCCGAAAGAGGCGATCATCAGCTCCGACATCGGCAACAACTGCGCCATCGGCAACGCCTATCCCAGCTTTGAGGAAGGGCGCAAATACCTGGCGCCGGGCCTGTTCGGTCCCTGCGGCTATGGCCTGCCCTCGATCATGGGCGCCAAGATCGCGCAGCCGGATGTGCCGGTCGTGGGTTTTGCCGGGGACGGCGCCTTCGGGATCTCGATGAACGAGATGACGGCCATCGGGCGCAACGAATGGCCCGCGATCACCATGATTATCTTCCGCAATTACCAGTGGGGGGCGGAAAAGCGCAACACGACGCTCTGGTATGCCGACAACTTCGTCGGAACGGAACTCGATCTCGATGTGACCTACGCCGGGATCGCCCGTGCCTGCGGGCTGGAAGGCGTGCAGGTCACCACGATGGAGGATCTGACCGCCGCGCTGGACCAGGCGATCAAGGACCAGAAGGCGGGCAAGACCACCTTCATCGAGGTTGTTCTGAATCAGGAACTGGGCGAGCCTTTCCGCCGGGATGCGATGAAGGCGCCGGTCGCGGTGGCAGGCATCGACGCGGCCGACATGCGCCCGCAGCAGGGCGTCTGAGCCGACCAGCCGCGCGCCGATGTTCCGCCCGTCCACCCGGCGCGGAACGGGGCGGAACGGACTGCCGCGGGGCGCGCGCCCGGTCGCGGCATCCATCGGGGTCAGCCGACTCCGATCGGTGCCGGCGCGGGGGCAGAGGCTCGCAGCCTGGCGGCCCCCCTGAGCGATGCCCGTGAGCGAAAGAGGAGCCGATGGCGCGCTTTTTGATCCATATCCACACCGGCCCGGCCGATCCCAACAAGGCGACGCCGGGCTGCCTGATCGCCGCGACGGCCGCGCAGGAAGGCCATGAGACGCGCATCTTTCTGGCAGGCGACGGCGTGCATCTGCTGGCCCCTGCCACCCTCGCCGCGCTGGAGGGGCCGGGGACGGGCCGCCTGGCCGAGCATGTGGCGCGTTTCGCGCAGGCGGGCGGGCAGTTCAGCGTATCGGCCAGATCCAGTCAGGCGCGCGGCTATGATGCCACGCTGCTCGATGGTCACCCGGCCGAATTCTGTCTGCCGGACCGGCTGGTCGCCTATGCGGCAGAGGCCGACACGGTGCTTTGTTACTGATCGGGAGAACGACAATTGGATGATCCGCAGCCCGAAAGACGCATTCTCGTGCTCAACGCGGGGTCCTCGTCGATCAAGTTCGCGGTGTTCGACGGTGCCGCGCGCAAGCTGCTCGCCGGCATGGCCGAAGAAATCGGCGGCCCGCAGGCAACGCTGAGCGTCGGTGACACCCACGACCGCGCGCCGCTGCCCCACCACGCCGCGGCGCTGGGCGCGATCCTTTCCGCGCTGGCCGCGCGCGGCTACGACGCGGCCAGGCTTGACGCCGCGGGGCACCGGGTGGTGCACGGCGGCGCCACGCTGAGCGGCCCGGTGCGCATCACCCCGCAGGTGGATGCGGAAATCGCGGCCTGTGCGCGTCTGGCGCCCTTGCACAACCCCCATAACCTAGCCGCGATCAGGGCGTTGGCGACGCTGGTGCCCGGGCTGCCGCAATTCGCCTGTTTCGATACCGCCTTTCACAGCACCAACCCGCCGGTCGCCACGCGCTACGCCGTTCCCGACGTCGTCGCGGCCAAGGGCATCCGGCGCTACGGGTTCCACGGGATCAGCTATGCGGGGCTGGTCGAGGCGCTGCCCGATCTGACCGGCGCGCCGTTGCCCCGGCGTCTGCTGGCGATGCATCTGGGCAATGGCGCCAGCCTGTGCGCCATCGTCGACGGGCTCTCTGTTGCCACCACGATGGGGTATTCGCCGTTGGAAGGACTGACCATGGGCACGCGCCCCGGCTCCATCGACGCCAATGCGGTGCTGCAACTGGCCGAGGATCACGGCATCGCGGAAACCCGCAGGATGCTCAACAATCGCAGCGGGTTGATGGGGCTGTCGGGCGGCACCACCGACATGCGCCGTCTGCTGGCCGAAGACAGCTCCGCCGCGCGCTTCGCGGTTGCGCATTTCTGCTACTGGTCGCTGCGCCATGCCGGATCGCTGGTGGCGGCGATGCGGGGGGTGGATGCCATCGTCTTCACCGGCGGCATCGGCGAACATGCGGCCCCGATCCGCGCGCGTATCGTCGAGGGGCTGGACTGGCTGGGCGCGTCCCTGGACGAAGGGGCGAACGGCGAGAACGCCCTGCGGCTGCACGACGCGCGGTCCCGCGTCGCGATCCATGCGGTTCCCGCCCGCGAAGAACGCACCATCGCGGGCGAGGTGCTGCGGCTGATGGATGCCGAGGCCGCGGCATGACGCGCAGCGATCGCGCCTGCCGATGTGCCCCCGGTTGCGTGACGGGATGTGCCCCCGGTCGCGGTGTCGATGGTGCCCCCGGAGGCTCGGTCGCTTGCTACGCCGCCGGTTGCGCCGCCATCGCCAGCGTCACCACGCTTGCCGCGACGATGTCCTCCACCCGCGCGCCGCGGCTCAGATCGCAGACGGGGCGGCGGAACCCTTGCAGGAACGGGCCGATCGCCTGTGCGCCCGCCAGCTCCTGCAGCAGCTTGTATCCGATGTTGCCCGCGTCGAGGTCGGGAAACACCAGCACATTCGCGGGGCCATCCAACGCCACGCCCTTGGCCGCCGCGATGGCCGGATTCAGCGCGGCGTCCGCCTGGATGGGGCCGATGGCATCCACCCCCGCCGCGCGCGCCAATGCGGTTGCCCGGCGCATCTTGTCGACCGGCGGCCCGGCGCCCGAATTCAGCGTCGAATACGACAGCATCGCCACGCGCGGGGGGCCGATCAGCGCGGCGCAGGACGCCGCCGAGGCCCGCGCGATGGCCGACAGCGCCTCTGCGTCGGGGTCCGGCACCGCGGCGCAATCGGCCAGGATCAGCGCACGCCCGTCAGGCATCAGCATCAGAAAGAAGGACGAGGGCAGCGCGATCCCCTCCGCCAGCCCGACGCCCAGCAACGCGGCCTCGATCACGCGGCGGGTGGGGGCGGCGATGCCGGCGACCATCGCGTCGGCCTCGCCGCAGGCGACCATGGCCGCGGCACGGATCAGCGGCTTTTCCAGCAGCCGTCGCGCCCGTTCGACCCGCATGGGGCGATTGGCGCGCAGCGCGGCGACATGCGCATCGCACAGGGGCGCCAGCGGTACGGCGCGGGCCAGACCCTCGGCGTGCATCCGCGCGGCGGCGGCTGCGATCCGGGGATCGTCCGTCTCCGGCATGACAAGCCTGCCCGGCCGCTTTCGCGCCGCTTCCATCGCTGTTTCAATCGGTGTCACGCGGTCCTCCGTCCTGGCGGAAGTTGGGCCCTTGAACGCGGCGCAGGTCAAGCCCCCGGGTGGGGCGTTCGCCCGGACGCGGGAATTCTGGACAGACGTTCCTTGCACTTGCCTCCAGAGGGAATAATGTCGCGCCAGATGCCTTGTCCAGTTTTCAGTTTTCCCATCCATTGTCCGCCGGGGCCTTGTTCCGCGGTCCTGCGTTTCGCAGCGCCCGTCCCGACGACCCACGCCCCCTTCGATACCGATCCGACCGCGTCCGTTCCCAACCTGCCGGAGTTTGCATGAGCCTCGATCAGCCCGAGTTCGACACATCGCCCCCCGTCTCGGACGAGGTCCGCAAGACGACCTGCTACATGTGCGCCTGCCGCTGCGGCATCAACGTCCACATGAAGGACGGTCCCGACGGCAAGAAACGCGTCGCCTATATCGAGGGCAACCGCGACCACCCGGTCAACCGCGGCGTGCTTTGTGCCAAGGGCAGCGCGGGCATCCTGCAGCACCTGTCGCCCGCCCGCCTGCGCGCGCCGCTAAAACGTGTGGGCCCCCGCGGGTCGGGCGAATTCGAGGAAATCACCTGGGAAGAGGCGATGCAGACCGCCACCGACTGGCTGGCCCCCCTGCGTGAGACCGCGCCCGAAAAGCTCGCCTTCTTCACCGGCCGCGATCAAAGCCAAAGCTTCACCGGCTGGTGGGCGCAGCAATTCGGCACGCCGAACTATGCGGCGCACGGGGGGTTCTGTTCGGTCAACATGGCGGCGGCGGGCATCTACACGATGGGCGGCGCCTTCTGGGAATTCGGCCAGCCCGACTGGGAGCGCACGAAGCTCTTCATGATCTTCGGCGTGGCCGAGGATCACGACAGCAACCCGATCAAGATGGGTCTGGGGCGGCTCAAGGAACGCGGCGCCAAGGTGATCGGGGTGAACCCGGTGCGGTCCGGCTATAATGCCATCGCCGACGAATGGGTCGGCATCACGCCGGGTACCGACGGGCTGTTCATCCTGGCGCTGATCCACACGCTGGTTGCGGCGGGCAAGGTCGATCTGGGCTATCTGACGCGCTACACCGACGCGCCGCTGCTGGTGAATTGCGATCCCGGCAGCCCCGAGGAGGGGTTGTTCCTGCGCGACGGCGACGGCAAGCCGCTGTTGCTGGACCGCAAGGGCGGCGCGCCCGTGGCCTTCGACACGCCGGGAGTCAAGCCCGACCTCGCCGCCGAACATCGCGCGGACGGCAAGCTTTACCGCCCGGTGTTCCAGCTGATGGCCGAACGCTATCTTTCCGACGATTACGCCCCCGAGGCCGTGGCCGAGCGCTGTGGCGTGCCCGCCGCGCGCATCCGGCGCATCGCGGCGGAGCTGGCGCGCGTGGCCTTCGAGGAAGAGATCACCATCGACCAGCCCTGGACCGACTTTCGCGGCCAGCGGCACGAAAAGATGACCGGACGGCCCGTCAGCTTTCACGCGATGCGCGGCATCTCGGCCCATTCCAACGGGTTTCAGACCTGCCGGGCGCTGCATGTGTTGCAGATCCTGCTGGGCTCGGTCGAGGTGCCGGGGGGCTTCCGGTTCAAGCCGCCCTATCCCAAGCCGGTTTCGGCCCATCCGGTGCCCCATGCCGACGCCACCCCCGGTCGGCCGCTGCCCGGCCCGCATCTGGGCTTTCCGCGCGGGCCGGAACATCTGGCGCTGACCGGGGACGGAGCCCCGCTGCGCATCGACAAGGCGTTTTCATGGGAAAACCCGCTGTCGGCGCATGGCATGATGCATATGGTGATTTCCAATGCACACGCGGGCGATCCCTACCGCATCGACACGCTGTTCATGTATATGGCGAACATGGCGTGGAATTCGTCGATGAACACGTCGCAGGTCATGCAGATGCTGACCGACAAGGACGACGACGGTGAATATGTCATCCCCCGGATCATCTATTCCGACGCCTACAGCTCGGAAATGGTCGCCTATGCCGATCTGATCCTGCCCGATACCACCTATCTGGAACGGCACGACTGCATCTCTCTGCTCGACCGCCCGATCTGCGAGGCCGACGCCGCCGCCGATGCGATCCGCTGGCCCGTCAGCCCGCCCGACCGCCCCGGCCACGAGGGCGTGCGCGGTTTCCAGTCGGTGCTGATCGATCTGGGCGCGCGGCTGGGCCTGCCGGGTTTCGTCGAGGAGGACGGCAGCCCCGCCTTTGCCGACTATGCCGATTACATCGTCAACCACGAACGCCGCCCCGGCGTCGGTCCGCTGGCGGGCTGGCGCGGCGAAGACGGCGAGGGCCGCGGCCGCGGCGCGCCGAACCCCGACCAGCTGCAACGCTATATCGACAACGGCGGCTTCTGGATCGACCACATTCCCGAAGAGGCGCTGTACTACAAGCCGTGGAACAAGGGCTATCAGGACTGGGCCGTGGCGCGCGGCATCTTCGACGCGCCGCAGCCCTATCTGTTCAACCTCTATGTCGAGCCGATGGCGCGCTTTCGGCTGGCCGCGCGCGGTCATGGCGACCGGCAACCGCCCGCGCATCTGCGCGACCGGCTGGATCAGGCGATGGACCCGATGCCGATCTGGTATCCCCCGCTGGAAGAGAGTGCCGTGGGCGCGGGTGTCGAGGAGAGCTATCCCCTGCACGCGCTGACCCAGCGCCCGATGGCGATGTATCACAGCTGGGGCAGTCAGAACGCCTGGTTGCGCCAGATCCACGGCCGCAACCCGCTCTACGTGCCCGGAAAGATCTGGCGCGAACACGGCTTCGCCGAAGGCGACTGGGCGCGGCTGACCTCGCCCAACGGGGCGATCATCGTGCCGGTGGTGCGGATGGAGGCGCTCAACGATCACACGGTCTGGACCTGGAACGCCATCGGCAAGCGCAAGGGCGCCTGGGCGCTCGACAAGGACGCCCCCGAGGTGACGAAGGGTTTCCTGATGAACCACCTCATCGGCGATCTGCTGCCGCCCAGGGGCGACGGGATGCGCTGGTCGAACTCGGACCCGGTGACGGGGCAGGCGGCCTGGTTCGATCTGCGCGTGCGCATCGAGAAGGTGCCCGCCCCCGAAGATGCGCGCGCAAGGCCCGAGACGGGGTCCCAGGCCTCGCCCGTGGGGGTCGGCCCGGATGAGGTACGCCTGGGTGAAAAGCGCTGAGTGGACGAAAGGATTTCCGCCTTCGGCGGGGATATTTTCACGACAATGAGGATCTGACGTGACGCAACTGCCGGAACGGACCGAAAAGAAGCTGGGCCTGGTCATCGATCTCGACACCTGCGTGGGGTGTCATGCTTGCGTGGTGGCCTGCAAGGGATGGAACACGCAAGGATACGGCGCGCCGCTGTCGGATCAGGATGCCTATGGCGCGGCGCCGCAGGGCAGTTTCCTGAACAGGGTGCACAGCTACGAGATCGAGCGCGAGGGCCAGTCGGCGCAGGTCGCGCATTTTCCCAAGTCCTGCCTGCATTGCGAGGACGCGCCCTGCGTCACCGTCTGCCCCACGGGCGCCAGCTACAAACGGGTCGAGGACGGTATCGTGCTGGTGAACGAGGACGCCTGCATCGGCTGCGGGCTGTGCGCCTGGGCGTGCCCCTACGGTGCGCGGGAAATGGATCGCGCGGCGGGGGTGATGAAGAAATGCACGCTCTGCGTCGACCGCATCTACAACGAAAACCTGCCCGAGGTGGACCGCGAACCCGCCTGCGTGCGCACCTGCCCCGCGGGCGCGCGTCATTTCGGCGATCTGGGCGATCCCGACAGCGACGTGTCGCGGCTGGTGGCCGATCGCGGCGGCATGGACCTGATGCCCGAGCAGGGCACGAAACCCGTCAACAAATACCTGCCGCCGCGCCCCAAGCAGGACGCGGAAGGCGATATCGACGTGCTGGCCCCCTTGCTGCGTCCGGTGGCGGAACCCAAGGGGTTTCTGGGCTGGCTCGATCGCGCGCTGGAGAAACTCTGATGCATCCCGCACCTTCCATCATCATCTTCACCACCCTGTCGGGGCTGGGCTTCGGCCTGCTGTTCTTTCTGGGACTGGGCCTGCCCGCGACCACGGGCTGGGTTGCCTTCGTGTTCTATGCGATCGCCTTCGGGCTGGCGGGGGGCGGGCTGCTGTCCTCGGCCTTTCATCTGGGCAATCCGCAGCGCGGGCTGCTGGCCTTCACGCAGTGGCGCAGCAGCTGGCTGAGCCGGGAAGCCTGGCTGTCGGTCCTGACGCTGGGGGTCATGACCATCTTTGCGGCCGGGCAGGTGTTTTGGGGTGCCTATTGGTGGCCATTGGGCCTGCTGGGCGCGGCGGGGGCGGTGGCGACCGTTTTCGCGACCTCGATGATTTATGCGCAGATGCGGACCGTGCCGCGCTGGAACCACTGGTCGACGCCGGTGCTCTATCTGGCGCATGCGCTGGCGGGCGGGGCGCTTTTGTCGGGTCATGCGCTGTCGGTGGCCCTGCTGCTGCTGGCGCTGGCGCTGGGGCAATGGCTGGGCTGGGCCGATGGCGACGCGCGCTTCGGGCGGTCGGGGTCGAGCATCGGTACCGCGACCGGGCTGGGTGGCCTGGGTCGGGTCCGGCAGTGGGAGCCGCCGCACACCGGCGGAAACTATCTGCTGGACGAGATGGTGTTCATCCTGGGCCGCAAGCACGATCGCAAGCTGCGCTGGATCGCGCTGGGGCTGGGGTATCTGCTGCCCGCGGTATTGCTGCTGCTGTTCCCGGCCACGCATGTTCTGGCCGCGCTGGCGGTGCTTTCGCATCTGGCGGGCGTCTTCGTGTCGCGCTGGCTGTTCTTTGCGCAGGCCGAGCATGTCGTCGGCCTCTATTACGACGCGCGCCGCGCGGCCTGATGGCCTATTCGGCGGGCGCTGCCAACGACAGCGCGAACAGGATCGCAGCGGCGGTCACGATGCTGGGGCCCGCGGGCGTGTCGAAGGTGAACGATCCCCAGAGCCCTGCAACCGCCGAGATGCAGCCGACCGCGACGGCCAGCACCGCCATGCGTTCGGGCGTGCGCGACAGCGGGCGCGCGGTGGCCGAGGGGATCAGCAGCATCGAGCCGATCAGCAACGCCCCCACCACCTTGATCGCCACCGTCACCACGACCGCCAGCGCCAGCGCCAGGATCAGCCGCTCGCGGCCCGGTCGCAGGCCGGAGGCCACGGCCAGATCCGCGTTCAGCGTCGCGGTCAGCAAGGCCCGCCAGCGCCACGCCAGGAGGGCGAGAACCGCCAGCGCGCCGCCCCAGATCACCCAGACATCGGACCAGCCGACCGCCAGGATGTCGCCGAATAAAAACGCCTGAAGGTCGATCCGCGGCCCCGCCAGAAACGACACCGCCACCAGCCCGACCGCCAGCGCACCATGCGACAGCACGCCGAGCGCGCTGTCCAGGCTTTGCCCGCCGCGGGCCAGTGCGACGACCGCGACCGCCATCGCCAGGGTGACGATCAGGCTTCCCAGCAGCACGGGCAGCGACAGCGCCAGCGCGAAGGCCACGCCCAGGATCGCCGCATGCGCGGTGGCGTCACCGAAATAGGCCATGCGGCGCCAGATCACGAAACAGCCCAGCGGCCCGGCCGCCAGCGCGACGCCGATCCCAGCCAGCAGCGCGCGCAGCAAGAAGGCGTCAAAGATCATTTCGCGCCCTCTTGGTGATCGGCCGCGGGCGCGTGTTCGGCGCCTTGCGACCGGCGATGCGTGCCCCCGCGTTCGTCGTCACCCTCGGGGTGGTGGTGTCCGTCGTGGCGATGGGGGTGGTCGTGGGGGTGGTCGTGGTGCCCGTCGTGGTGTCCCTCGTGGTGGTGATGATGGTCGTGTTCATGTTGATAAAGCGCCAGCGCGCCGCCGGTGCCAAGCCCGAAGAGCGCGCGGTATTCCGGCGCGTTCGACACGACCGTCGGCGTGCCTTCGCAGCAGATGTGACCGTTGAGGCAGATCACCCTGTCGGAGGCGCTCATGACCACATGCAGATCGTGGCTGACCAGCAGGACCGCGCAGCCCTGATCGCGGCGCACCTCGCCCAGCAGTTGATAGAAGGAGGCGATGCCGGGTTGATCCAGGCCTTGCGTCGGCTCATCCAGGATCAGGATGTCGGGGCACGACAGCAGCGCGCGCGCCAGCAGCACGCGCTGGAACTGCCCGCCCGAAAGCCGGGTCATCTGGCGTTGTTCAAGCCCTGCGGCGCCGACACGGTGCAGGGTGGCCGAGACGGCATCGGCGGCGGCGCGCGCGGGCAGGTCCAGAAAGCGGCGCACGGTCAGCGGCAGGTTCGGTCCCAGTTGCAGGCGCTGCGGCACATAGCCGATGCGCAGCCCCGCCCGGCGCTGGATATGCCCGCGATCGGGGGCGATGGCGCCGATCATGGCGCGCAGAAACGTCGACTTTCCCGACCCGTTGGGGCCGACCAGGGTGACGATCTCGCCCGGCTCGATGCTGAAATCGACATCCTCCAGCACCGGCTGGCGGTTGTGCGACACGCTGATGCGCTGCGCGGAAATCAGGCTCATGTCTTGGCCGCCCGGCAGTTCTGGCAGAGGCCCGTGGCCTCCAGGTTGATGCGCCCGAGTTCAAAACCCACCGCGCCCGCTGCGGCGTCGAGCGCCTGGCGGGCCGGTGTGGCAGGCGCTTCGGCCACGATGCGGCAGTCGTCGCAGATCAGGAAGGCGGGTGTGTGGTCGCGGTCGGGCATCATGCAGGCTGCAAAGGCGTTGAGCCGCCTGATACGGTGCACCAGCCCCTGCGCGACCAGATAATCCAGCGCCCGATAGGCCACCGGCGGTTGCGCGCCGTACCCATCCGCCACCAGGCGGTTCAGAATGTCGTAAGCCCCCATCGCCCGGTGTGATTCCAGCAGGATTTCGAGGACGCGTCGGCGCACCGGGGTCAGGCGCAGGCCCGCATCCGCCCGCAGTTTCGCCTGCGCCATCACCGCGTCACAGCAGGCACGATGATCGTGATCGCGAAAGGCGTTCGGCGGCTTCGATGCGGTGCCCGTCGCAGCCGCTCCCGCACGCCGATCGGCGGCGGAGCGTGGGGCGGACGGGCCGGGGCCGGAAGAGCCGGGAGCGGGGGCAGGCGGGGCGGCGGTATTGGTCGGGCGCATGGGAATTTCAGCCTTGCAGGATCTGAGGATGTAATAGTATTACATAGCGCGACAGTCAACCGATCCACCCACCGCCGCAAGGGCCGCCGCGGGCGCGCATGAGCCAGTCGCACCGCGCAGCCCCGCCGCCGAACCCGGAGCATTCGCCGTGGTCTTTTACCTCAGATACCTGCTGCCCCTCTTTCTGGCGCTGGGCGCGCTTCCGCTGCGCGCCGCGCCTTTGTCCGTCGCGACCGATATCCCGGCGGTGCATTCGCTCGTGTCGCAGATCACGCATGGCAGCGACACCTCCGTCGGGCTGCTGCTGGACAAGGGGGCCGATCCGCATGATTTTCAGCTGCGCCCCAGCGGCGCCCGCTTGCTGGGCGGCGCCGATGTGATCGTCTGGACCGGCCCCGGCCTGCTGCCGCAGCTCAAGGCGGTGATCGCGGCCAAGGACGGCACCGCCGTGGTGCTGCCGCTCTTGCGCGACGAGGCGTCGGATGTGCCGTTGGACCCGCATTCCTGGCTCGACCCCGTGGTCGCGGCCGATTGGCTGGACCGAATCGCGGCGACGCTGTCGACGGCCGATCCCGATAACGCGACGCTCTACCGCGACAATGCTCTGCGCGGGCGGGCGCAGCTGGCGGCCCTGACGACGCAGTTGCAGGATCTGCTGACGCCGATCCGCGACCGTGCGCTGCTGGTCCAGCATGACGCTTACGGGCCGTTCGCGCGTCGCTTCGGCCTGACGATTGCGGGCACGCTGACGGATGCGGCGGCGGGCGCGCCGAGCGCCGCGCATCTGGCGCAGATCCGCGCGCGGATGGCCCGGGGCGATATCGCTTGTATCCTGCGCGAGCCCACACAAAGCGATGCGCTCTCGCGGACCGTCGCCGAAGGCCACGATGTCAAGCTGGGCCTGGTCGACACCGAAGGCAACGCCCTGCCGCAAGGCCCCGACCTTTACGAGGCGCTTTTGCGCGGGATCGCGGATGCCTTCTTGAACTGTGGGGGCGCGCCGGTGCATTGACGGCCCGCAAGCGGGTGAAAGGAAAGCGGCGATGGCGGCGACGGCAGAGGTGAGCGGCATGGAATGGATCGGCGTCCTGCGCGGGCCGCGCCACCTGCGCGCCTGGGCCATCGGTCCCGAAAACCGGCTTCTGGCCGAGGCGCGCGGCGACAGCGGACCCGAGGCGGTCGATCAGACCGCCCTTGAGGCCAGGGTGCTGGCGCTGATCGCGCCGTGGCTGGGGCGCGGGACGGATGCACAGGACCAAAGCTCGGGGTCCATCCCGGTGATCTTTTGTGACGACAGCGGTCATAGTGGCGCGCCCGCCCCTGTTCCGGCATCCGTTCCGGCGCCGCCCCTCGCGGCGGGGCTTGCCCCTGTGCCGACCCGCGATGCACGGATCGAGCTGCACGCCCAGGGCGGGCTGATCCAGGCCGCGCCCGCCGACGCGATGCAGGGCGCGGCTGTTCGGATCGCGGGGTTTCTGGCGCTGAACCCGCAGTTCGACGGCGTCTTGTGCGATACGGGCACGCATACCGTCTGGGCCCATGTCAGCGCCGGAGAGGTGGTCAGTTTCCAGACTTTCATGACCGCCGAGCTGTTCGATGCGATCACCGGGCACACGGTCCTGCGCCACAGTGTATCGACCCGCGATTCCGGGGCCGCCGGGGCTGACGAGCGGCCGGGCGCGGGCGGCGGCGCGCCGGTCGGTGATGCCGCTTCCGACGCGTGCGGCGGCGCCTTCGATGACGCGATGTCGGATCTTCTGTCGCGGCCGGAACGGCTGGCGGCCGGATTGATGACACTGCGAGCGGGCAACAACGGCGGGGGCAGTAGCGACGGGGGCAGCAACGACGGGGGCAGCAACGACGGGGCCCACGATGCGGCGCGGGCGCGCCTCTGGGGCATGTTGATCGGCGCGGAACTGGCGGCGGCGCGGCCCTATTGGCTGGGCCAGCAGCTGGTGGTGATCGGACCGGAGGGCCCGCTGCCCGCGCTCTACGCGCGCGCGCTGGACATGCAGGGGGCCGGTTGCGAAGTGGTCGCGGCCGACAGGATGACCGTCGCGGGGCTTTGCGCGGCGCGGTCGGCCCTCAGGCCATCGGTGAAGGGCGCGCCGCACCCGGCGCGTCCTCCGCGCGAGGGGCGGTATGATGCCTGAGCGGCTTTCCCCGAGCCGGCCTGCCCGCGCGCGCGGCGCAGGGCCCGAGATCTTTGGTCATCTGCCCGACGGCCGCGCCGTGCACCGGATCGCGCTGACCTCGGGCAGGCTGGCCGTGCGGTGCCTTACGCTGGGCGCGGCAATTCAGGATCTGCGGCTGGAAGGCGTGGACTGGCCGCTCACGCTGGGCGCGGAGGATGTGGCGGCCTATCTTGGGCCGCTCGCCTATTTCGGGGTGCTGGTGGGGCCGGTGGCCAACCGCGTCCGCGGTGGGCGGATGCACATCGGCGGCGTCGACTGTCAGATGCCGCTGCACCCCTGGGGGGATTTCACGCTGCACAGCGGGCCCGAGGCCACGCAGGCCCGCCTGTGGCGTATCGAGGACCACGCGCAGACCGACGACAGGGCAAGCGTCACGCTGGCGCTGGATCTGCCGGACGGCGCCTGCGGCCTGCCCGGTGCGCGCATGATCCGCGCGCGCTATGCGCTGGACGGGAACCGGCTGCGCCTGACGCTGAGCGCGCAAAGCGACCGCTTGACGCCTTTCAACATGGCCAATCACAGCTACTGGAATCTGGATGGTACCGCGCGCATCGGCGGGCACAGCTTGCAGGTGCACGCGGACCGGGTGCTGGAAACCGACGCGCAGATCCTGCCCACCGGGCGCATGGTGCCGGTGGCGGGCAGCCATCTGGATCTGCGTGCGGAAACGGAATTCGACCCGGGCCCGAACGCGCGGTTCGATCATACCTACGTGCTCAATGAGGCGGCGGCGCGGGATGCGGCCGACGGCCCGGCCGGGGCTGCGGGTGGCGCTGCTGACGGCGCTGCGGACGGAAACACAGCCGGCGGCGCGCCGGATGCGCCCCTGACGCGCGCGGCGGTGCTGCGCGGGCGGCGCGGCGTCACCATGACGCTTCGCACCACGGAACCCACCTTGCAGGTGTTCGACGCGGTGAACATCGACAGCCGCCCCTTCGACGGGCTGGCCGGACCCCCCTACGGGCCCCATTGCGGTGTCGCGCTGGAGGCGCAGCGCCACCCCGACGCGGTCAACGTGCCCGAATTCCCGTCAATCCTGATCGGGCCCGACCAGACCTATCGGCAAACGACAGAATGGCAGTTCGACCGGGAATGAGCGCCCGCGGAGGGGCGCGCTACAGATCGCGCAGGGCCTCCGCGATCTGGGCGATGCCGTCGGGAATCCGCTCCGCCGGGATCGAGGAATAGGCCAGCCGGAAATAGTCATCGCCGCGCCCCGGCGTCGAGGGGGCCGCATCACCGAAGAAGGGGCGCCCCGGTTCAATCAGCACCGAACGCGGGCGCAGCCTTTGCGCCAGCAGCGCCGCGCTTTGACCCGCCGGGGTGCGCATCCAGAACGAGGAGCCGCCGAAAGCCGCCTGGGCGGAGACCTTCAGCCCGTTGGCCCGGACCGCGCGGTCCATCACCTGGCTGCGGTCGTGATACGCCAGCCGGATGCGGCGGATCAGAGCGTCGTAATGGCCGCGCGACAGGAAATAGGCGACGGTGCGCTGCACATGGCCGGGGATATGGCGCAGCACTGTGGAACGCAGGGCGCGGGCCTCTGCGATGAACTCGGCCGAGCCCACCAGATAGCCCAGCCGCAGCCCCGGAAACAGCGATTTGGAGAACGAGCCGATGTAGATCACGCGCCCGTCCTCATCCAGCGACTTCAGCGCGGGGGCGGTGGGGCGCAGGAACGACATCTCGAATTCGTAATCGTCCTCGACCACCAGGAAATCGCGTCTGCGCGCCATGTCGAGCAGCGCCCGGCGCCGGTCCAGCGGCATGGTGGCGGTGGTGGGGCACTGGTGGCTGGGCGTGGTGAAGACCACATCGGCCCCGCCCGGTGCGCGGTCCAGCAGCTGGTCGGGCGGCAGGCCGCGATCGTCGACGGGCACGGGCACGCTGGCGCAGGGCAGATGACGCAGGATGTCGCGCAGGCCGGGGTAGCAGGGATCTTCGTGCACGGCGGTGCCGCCGCGCCCCAGCAGCACCTGCGCCGCTAGCCAGAGCGCGTTTTGCGCGCCTGCGGTAATCAGGATCTCGGAGGGGGCGGCGAGGATGCCGCGGCGCGGCAGTGTGTTGCGGGCCACGAATTCGACCAGCTGCGGATCGTCGCGGCCCGCGTGATCGGCCGTCAGCGCGGTGAAATCCTTGCGCCCCAGCGCCTGCAATGCGCAGAGCCGCCAGTTCTGGTGGTCGAACAGCGCCGGGTCGGCCTGCCCGTAGACGAAGGGGTAGCGGAAACTGGACCAGTCGGCGGGCTTTTCCACCTGCGGCGTGCCCGAGAAACGCTTGCCGGTGCGCCGCGTCCAGTCGACGGTGTCGCGGCCCTGCCGTACCCCGGGGCGTTCCGGCGGGGGAGGCGCGTTATGCGATACGAAATAGCCCGACCGCCCGGCGGAGGTCAGGTAATCATCCGCCATCAGCTCATTGTAGGACAGGGTCACGGTCAGCCGCGACACCCCCAGATGCGCCGCCAGCTTGCGCGACGACGGCATCCGTTCACCGGGGCGAAACCGGCCCGACAGAATGCCCTGCGCCACCATCTGCTGGATCTGGGCCTGTAGGGTGCCCTCGAATTTCGGGTTGAGGAAGAATGTCTCCTCGGAGATTGCCATGCGCCACCGGACTGGACCTGAACGCAGACCAATCTGGACCTATCGGCCGGGAAAGTAAAGCGGCCCCGGACGCAGGGGCCGGGGCCGAAATCGGGGCCGGAATCGGGGCCGGAAGCAGGGCCGGGATCGGGGCCGGAAGCAGGGCCGGGATCGGGGCCGGAAGCAGGGCCGGGATCAGGGCTGGCCTGCGGCGCGGATATTTTCAACCAGAAGAAGCCGCGGTCGCGCAATCAGGCGAAAACGCGGGTCAGGGCCTGGTCGATGGCGTCGGTGATGCGGTCCACGTCGTCGGGGGTGCAGATCAGCGCCGGGCTGAGGCAGAGCGTGTTGTTGAACCCCGGCAGCGAGCGGTTGGTGGCGCCGATGATCACGCCTTGCTTCATGCAGTCGGCCACGACGGCCTGAACCCGCTTTTCGGCGACGGGTTCCTTGCTGGCGCGGTCGGCGACCAGTTCGGCCCCGCAGAAGAGACCCTTGCCCCGCACGTCGCCGATCACCTTGTGCTTGTCCTGAAGCGCCCGCAGGTTGTCGAGCACGCGGTCCCCCATGGCCAGCGTGTTGTCCAGCAGGTTCTCCTGCTCGATGATGCGCAGGTTCTCGAGCGCGGCGGTGGGCCCGGCGGTGCACCCGCCGAAGGTGGAGATGTCGCGGAAGTAGCTCATCGGGTCCTCGGCGTCGTCCTTGAACATCTCGAAGACCGATTCCGTGGTCACAAGGCAGGCGATCGCCGCATAGCCCGAGGCCACGCCCTTGGCCATCGTCACCAGATCGGGTTTCACCCCGTAGTTCTGATAGCCGAACCATGCGCCGGTGCGGCCCACGCCGCAGACGACCTCGTCTATATGCAGCAGGATGTCGTATTTCGCGCAGATTTCCTGCACGCGTTCCCAATAGCCCTGCGGCGCGGGAATGACGCCGCCCCCTGCGGTCACGGGTTCCAGGCAGAGGCCGCCGATGGTGTCGGGGCCCTCGCGCAGGATGACCTCCTCGATGGCGTCGGCCGCGCGCTCGCCGTAGTTGTCGACCTCGCCCCACTGGCTGCGGTATTCAAGGCAATGCGGCACCCGGACGAAGCCGGGGGTGTAGGGGCCGTATTGCGCGTTGCGCTCATCCTGGCCACCCGCCGACAGGCAGGTGATCGTCGTGCCGTGGTAGTCGCGGTCGCGGTAGAGGATCTTGTGCTTCCTGCCGCCGTGCCGCTTGTGCGCGATCTGGCGGATCATCTTGAACGCCTTCTCGTTCGCCTCGGAGCCGGAGTTGCAGTAGTAGACGCGGCTGAGGCCCGGCATCTTGTCGATCAGCTTGTGCGCGAACTGCGCCCCCGGCACCGATCCGGCGGACCCTGCGAAATAGTTCAGCTTGATCAGCTGGTCGCGCACCGCATTGGCGATGCTTTCGCGCCCGTAGCCGACGTTGACCGTCCAGACGCCGCCCGAGACGGCATCCAGATGCTCCTTGCCGTGCTGGTCCCATACCAGCATGCCCTTGCCTTCGACGATGATGCGCGGGTCCGAGGAGTCATAGGGTTTGTGCTGGGTCAGATGGTGCCAGACATGCGCCTTGTCGGAATCGACGACATTTTCGATATCGTTTGAAAGAAAGCTGGCATCCATGGCAATATCCGATCCATTTCAAGAGGGGACGTCGCGGCCGCCGGGCCCGCGAAGTCGCAGTGCGGCCGGTGTCGACGTATGCAATGACATTGCCCAAGCTTCAGGCGGTGCAGTAGGTCCAGATGTTGATCGAAGATACATCCAGTTGTGCCGCTCACGGCAGACGCATGTGTTCGGCGGAGGGCCTCTAAGTCACTGATATAGTTGTGGTGATCGGACGGCGCAGGTCGTGGCCCGGCGCTGCCGTGCCGTTGGGGCGGGCGTCCGGGCGCGGCCAAGGGGGATTGATCGGTGGGGTCAATTTCGTAGGGTTTCCGGGCATTGTCGCGGCGTCGGGCGGAAAAAAACCGTTAGATGTCTTCGATTAATCGGGGGTCGCCTTCGATTGCCGTTCCGGGCAGGATCATGTCCGGGGACAGGCCCGCCCGTCGTGCGGTGCGCCTTGCCCCGTCGGGCCATCCGGTCGGCAAGAGGCGATCTGCACCAACGGACCGTCGCCCCGGCGCGGTTCACACGAAAAGGCGAAAAGCCGTATCAACGTGGGAGAAACAGCATGAATTTCAGGAAAACACTGACCGGCGCCGCTGCGGGTCTGGCCTTGGCCGCGGGCGCGGGGGCTGCCAATGCGGCGGCGCATATGTCGGAGATCACCGTCGGCTATTTCCTTGAATGGCCGATGCCCTTCCAATACGCGAAGGTCAACGGCCTCTATGACGAGGAAATGGGCATCAAGGTGAACTGGCGCGCCTTCGACACCGGGACCGCGATGTCCGCGGCTATGGCATCGGGCGACGTGCAGCTGTCGGTCAGCCAGGGCGTGCCGCCCTTCGTGGTCGCGGCATCGGCGGGCCAGGATATCCAGATCGTCGATGTCGCCCTCACCTATTCCGAAAATGACAATTGCGTGGTGCGCAGCGCGCTGGAAATCGACAAGAATTCCGCCAAGGAGCTCGAGGGCAAGAAGGTCGGCGTGCCGATCGGCACCGCCGCGCATTACGGCTTTCTCAAGCAGATGAAACATTTCGGCGTGGACACCTCCACCATGGAAATCGTCGACATGGCACCCGCGGACAGCGCCGCGGCCCTGTCGCAGGGATCGCTCGACATGGCCTGCGGCTGGGGCGGCGCGCTGCGGCGCATGAAGCAAAGCGGCAACGTCCTGCTGAGCGGCGCGGAAAAGGAGGAGCTGGGCATTCAGGTCTTCGATGTGACGTCGGCTCCCGCCTCCTTCGCGGCGGAAAACCCCGATACGGTCGCGGCCTTCCTCAAGGTGACCGCGGACATGAACCGGAAATGGAACTCGGGCGAGATGAAGCAGGAAATGCTGAGCGCGATGGCCAAGGATTCGGGGATGGACGAGGCCGCGGCGCAGGCCACGCTGGACGGTTTCACCTTTCTGCCCATCAAGGAGCAGCTGTCCGAGAAATGGCTGGGCGGCGGCACGCAGAAGTTCCTGAAGGAAGTCGCCGATTTCTTCGTCGAAACGGGCAACATCCCATCCGCGCGAGACAGCTATGACACGGCGGTCGATACCGCGCCGCTGAAGTCGCTGGTCCAATAGTCGAAAGCGACCGCGACACGGGCGGCCCCTGCGACGGGCCGCCCGATCAGGGCTGTGACCAGCAGCCCGCAGGATCAACGCTGAAACGGGGCATTCATGTCAGGCCTATCGATACAGAATATTTCCATGCGGTTCGACCTGCCGAACGGCACGTCAGTGCAGGCGCTCGAGAACGTTTCGCTCGACATCGCCGAGGGCGAGCTGCTGAGCGTTCTCGGCCCCTCGGGGTGCGGCAAGACCACGTTGCTGAACATCGTCGCGGGCTTCATCGCGCCCACCGACGGCAAGGTGCTGCTGGGCGACAAGAGGGTCACCGGGCCGGGCGCAGAGCGCGGAATGGTGTTTCAGCAGGGCGCGCTCTTCGAGTGGATGAGCGTGCGCGAGAACGTCGCCTTCGGCCCCAACATGAAGGGCATGCCGAAATCCGAAAGCGCGGGCATCGTGGATCACCTGCTCGATGTGGTCGGGCTGCAGGATTTCAAGGAAAAGGCGGTCTATGAGCTGTCGGGCGGGATGCAGCAGCGCGTGGCGCTGGCGCGTTGCCTGGCCAACGATCCCGAAGTCATCCTGATGGACGAGCCGCTGGGCGCGCTCGATGCGCTGACGCGCGAAAAGATGCAGGGGCTCGTGCTCAAACTGTGGAAGGAGACGGGCAAGACGATCATCCTGATCACCCATTCGGTCGAAGAAGCCCTGCTGCTGGGCGAACGCCTGCTGGTGATGGCGCCGCGCCCCGGGCGCATCCACAAGGAATACAACCTGCCCTTCGCGGAACGCGGCGTGAACGCCGATCTGCGCGAAGTCAAGAAATCAGAGGGCTACGCGCAGACGAGAGAGGAAATTCTGACCATGATCTGGGACATGGAAGAGGAAATCATGGGCCGGACGGAGCCTGCGACATGACCATCGCGCTTATCTATATCACGATCTTCGTGCTGTCGTTCCTGCTCGTCAAGGCGGTCGGCCGGGGCGTTTCGGCGCGCCATGATTTCACCTCGCTCAAGACGGTCACCTTCGGCGACGAAAGCGCGGTGCGCCCCGATCGCGCGGCCAGCGTCATATCGGTTCTGGCGATCTTTCTGATCTGGGGCGCGTTCACCGGATCGAAGCTGACCCCGCTGCATGTGCCGGGTCCCTTCATCGGCGATACGTCGTTCAGCTATACCGCCGAGGATGCGACGGGCGCCACGGCGGATGCAAATGTCTACGTGCGTGTGCATCCCGTGGGCGCGGACGCCGCTCCCCCCGATATTCCCACCCCCGCCACGGGATTTGCCAAGAACGACGCGGTCACGCTGTCGGCGGGGCGCTCGGGGCTGATCCGGGTCAGCCGCAACGATCAGGGCGGCGGAAACGATGCCTTCCGCGTGATCGCCGTCAACGGCGAGCCGATCGCCCCCGGCGGCGAGGTCAAGATCAAGACCGGCACCGTGGGCATGACGCCCAAGGGCACGCTGACCTTCGCCCCCGCCAAGGGCTGGCAGATGGAAAAGATCTGGCTGCCCGCCCCCGAGGACGTCTGGAACCGGCTGATCGAGATCTCCGCCGATGGCTATCGCAACTTCACCCTGTGGGAACATCTGGGCTGGTCGCTCGGCCGGGTCATCGCGGGCTTCGCGCTGGGCTCGCTGGTGGGCATCCCGCTGGGCTATGCGATGGGGCTCAGCAACTGGTTCCGCGGCTGGTTCGACCCGATCGTCGAATTCATGCGCCCGGTCCCGCCGCTGGCGCTGATCCCGCTGGTCATCATCTGGTTCGGCATCGACGAGACGGGCAAGATCGTGCTGCTGTTCCTGGCTGCGCTGTGGATCATGACGATCGCGGCCCGCGCGGGCGTGTCGGGGGTCAACATCACCAAGATCCACGCCGCCTATTCGCTGGGGGCGTCGAAATGGCAGATCCTGCGCCATGTCATCATCCCCAATTCGCTGCCCGAGATCTTCACCGGCGCGCGGGTGGCGATGGGGGTCTGCTGGGGCACCGTGGTCGCCGCGGAACTGGTCGCCGCCGAAAAGGGCGCGGGCCAGATGATCGTCGCGGCGTCGAAATTCCAGCTGACCGACATCGTGATCATGGGCATCGTGCTGATCGGCATCATCGGCTACGGCATCGATATCCTGATGAGGATTGCCGAAAACTGGCTGGTGCCGTGGAAGGGACGTTCCTGACGGCTTCTTCTGGTCGAAAATATCCCCGCCGGAGGCATCGCACCCGTTGACCGTGCGCCTTCGGCGGCCGGAATGCTTTCCTTTGCCGCCCCGCCTGTTATCACGTCCCCCGAAAGAGACTCCGAATTTTCGAGCGACAGGACCAACCGGTGGGGCGTGCGTGCAGAACCTGATACCCGACAGCCGGGACATCGTGCTCATCGGCGGCGGCCACGCCCATGCGCTGCTGCTGCGCCGCTGGGGCATGGCACCGCTGGCGGGCGCGCGGCTGACCCTCATAGATCCCAACCCGACCGCGCCCTACACCGGGATGCTGCCCGGCTTCGTCGCCGGGCATTACGCGCGCGACGCGCTGGAAATCGATCTCGTGAGGCTGGCGCGTCACGCCGGGGCCCGCATCGTCCTGGGCGCCGCCACGGGCATTGACCGCGCGGCCCGCACGGTCAGCGTCGCGGGGCGGCCGCCGGTCGGCTATGACCTGCTGTCGATCGACATCGGCATCACCTCCGACATGCCGACACTGCCGGGGTTTGCCGACTTCGGCACCGCGGCCAAGCCGCTGGGGGCGTTCGCAGACCGATGGCGGCGCTTCCTGGCCAGTGCACAGCGCGGCGAAAGCGCGCCGCGTGTGGCCATCATCGGGGGCGGTGTCGCGGGGGCGGAACTGGCGCTTGCGATGGATCACGCGTTGCGCGCACGCCCCGACCGGGTCATCACGGTGGTCGACCGCGCCTGCGGGCTCGATCACATGTCGGCCCGCGCCGCCCGGGCGCTCCGGGCCGCGCTGGCCGAGGCCGGGATCGCGCTGCACGAGCATGTGCAGGTGCGGGCCGTCGCCCGGGACGGGCTTTCGCTGGCCGATGGCAGCTTTCTGCCGACCACGCTGGTGGTGGGGGCGGCGGGGGCGCGCCCCTACGGCTGGCTGCGCGACACGGGCCTCGATCTGACCGGGGGGT
This sequence comes from Brevirhabdus sp., assembly GCF_052826345.1. Taxonomy (NCBI): domain Bacteria; kingdom Pseudomonadati; phylum Pseudomonadota; class Alphaproteobacteria; order Rhodobacterales; family Paracoccaceae; genus Brevirhabdus; species Brevirhabdus sp. The sequence goes on from NZ_JBRBUA010000089.1 coordinate 33,994, forward strand.
TCGTCTCGGTGGACCGGACGCTCCAGTCGTGCAACACGCCTGGCGTGTTCGCCGTGGGCGACTGCGCGCATCTTTCGCACGCGCCCCGCCCCAAGGCAGGGGTCTTCGCGGTGCGCGAGGCGCCGGTGCTCTATGACAATCTGTGCGCGCTGCTGACGGGGGGCAAGCCGCGCGCATATCACCCGCAGAAGGATTACCTCAAACTGATTTCGCTGGGGCGCAGATCGGCGCTTGCGGATCGGGCGGGGCTGGCGCTGCGGGGGCCCGTGATGTGGCGGCTCAAGGATCGCATCGACCAGAGGTTCATGCGCAGCCTGAAGGATCTGCCGCCGATGCCCGCGCCGCCGCTGCCCGCGCGCATGGTCGACGCCACCCGTCAGATCCTGCTGCACGAGGCGCCCCCCTGCGGCGGCTGCGGCGCCAAGCTGGGCGCCGGGGTGCTGGGCGCGGTGCTGGGCGCGGACTTCGACCGGGTGGCGGGCGCGCGGCGCGCGGATGTGCGGGCCGCGCCGGGCGATGATGCCGCGATCCTGCGCCACGCGAATGGCGCGCAGGTGATCAGCGTCGATCATCTGCGCGAGTTCACCCGCGATCCCTATCTGATGGCGCGCATCGCCACGATCCACGCGCTGGGCGATGTCTGGGCGATGGGGGCCGCGCCGCAGGCGGTGCTGCCCGCGCTGGTGCTGCCGCCATTGGCACCACGGTTGCAGGCCCGCACGCTGGACGAGATGATGCAGGGCATCCTCGACGCGCTGAAGGGCACCGGCGCACAGATCGTCGGCGGGCACAGCTCGGCAGGCGCCGAGATGACCGTGGGGCTGACCGTGACCGGCCTCGACCGGGGCGAGCCCAAGGGGCTGGCGGGGGCGCGGCCGGGCGATGCGCTGTTGCTGTGCAAGCCGCTGGGCAGCGGCACCCTGCTTGCCGCCGAGATGCAGCGCCGCGCCGGGGGCGCCTGGATGGCGCAGGCGTTCGAGACCATGATGCAGCCGCAGACACAGGCCGCGGCGATTCTGCGCGACGCCCGTGCGATGACCGATGTGACCGGCTTCGGGCTGGCGGGGCATCTTTTGAACATGATGCGCGCCTCGGGCACCGGCGCGCGCGTCACCCTGTCGGATGTGCCGCTTTACGAAGGGGCGCTGAGCCTTGCGCAGGCGGGGGTGCGCAGCTCGCTTTTCGGACAGAACCGACAGGCGGTGGTCTGCGACATGAGCCATCTGCCCGATACGCCCCGCGCCGACCTGCTGTTCGATCCGCAGACGGCGGGCGGGCTGCTGGCCGCGGTTCCGGGCGCCCAGGCCGACGATCTGCTGCGCGCGCTTGTCGCCGCAGGCTACCGCGCCGCGCGCATCGGGATGGTTACGACGGGTCCGCCATCGCTCGAGGTCGCGGGCTGAGGGGCAGCGCCGCCGCCGCGACCGCCAGCGCGTCTTCCAGCCCGGTCAGGCCGTCGGCCAGCCCCTGTGGGGTCAGGGCGCTGAAAGAGGCGGTGGCAACCGGCGCCGCCCCCATGCGCGAGGTCGATTTGGCATAGCGCGGATCATAGTGGCGCTGCATCAGATCATGCGCCAGTTGCTGATAGACGCCGGTGCGTGCCATCGCGCGCCAGGCGGCGATCGTTTCCTCGGATTGGAAGGGGCGCAGCCCGTCGATGGCGGCGGCAAGCCTGCCGGGATCGGCGGACAGATCGCCATAGGCGCGCGTCAGATAGGCGGCGCGGGCCGCCAGCGGGGCGGCGACGGCCACGCGCGGCGCGGCGCGCATGGCGTTCCACAGGCTGGGCGGCATGGCGATGGTGCCGATGCGGCTCGACTCGGCCTCGACGATGACGGGGCGGGCGGGGTCGAGCGGTCGCAGCGCGGCCGCCAGGGCGGTCTCGAACCCTTTCTGGCTGGGCTGGGGATCATGCGGCATGTCGCCGAAGATCGAGCCGCGATGCGCGGCCAGCCCTTCGAGGTCGACGATCTGATGGCCGCGCGCCGCCAGCAGGTGCAACAGCTCGGTCTTGGCGCTGCCGGTGTTGCCATCCAGCAGGATCAGCCGCAGCGGCAGCGGCATCTTGTGCAGATAGTCGTTCACCAACCGGCGATAGCTGCGATAGCCGCCTTCGATCAGGCCCGCGCGCCAGCCGACCTGCGACAGGATCGAGGCGAAGGACCCGGACCGCTGCCCGCCGCGCCAGCAATAGACCAGCGGGCGCCAGTCGCCTTCGCGGTCGGCCAGCGGGCCTTGCAGGTGGCGCGCGGCATTGGCCGCGACCAGCGCGGCGCCGATCTTGCGCGCCAGAAAGCGGCTTTCCTGCACGTAGATCGTGCCGACCCGCGCGCGTTCGGCATCGTCCAGCACCGGCAGGCTGATCGCGCCGGGGATGTGGTCTTCGGCGTATTCGGAGGGCGAGCGCACGTCGATGATCTGATCGAACGGCAGATCGCCCAGCCGGGACAGGTCGGTCAGGGGTATTTGCATGGCGCCCTTATAGGATGAATCGCGGCCGGGGAAAGGGCTCGTGGTCCCGCGCCCTAGCGGTATCCCGTCATTTCCAGATAGCCGGTTCCGCCCTGCGTGCCCTGAAAGCTGATCGGCCCTTCCCAATAGGGGATGCTTGTGTCCATCCATGCGTCGTCGTTGAGCGCGCGGGTGCGGATGTCGAGCCCTCTTGAGGGGACCTCGATCCGCCAGCGCAACGGCAGCTGCCGCCCCGCGACCGATCCCGTTTCCAGCGGGGTCAGCGTGATGGCGTCGGCGTCCAGCGGCGTGGGCGTGCCGCGCGCCGAAATCCAGGTGCCGGAGGTGAAGCCGGGCGCCTGCGCATCGGTGCCGCGCAGCTGGAAGACCATCAGTTTCTCGCCGCCGATCAGATGCAGCGAAAACCAGTCCCATCCGGCCTGATCCGCGCCCAGCGGCTGCGAGGACCATTCGCGGTCGAGCCAGGCGCGGCCCGTCACCTCGACCGGCCCGTCGGCCATCCCCTCGGGCAGATCGAGCGTGCCGGTGACCTCATAGAAAGGCTGCGAATAATAATAGCTGGCCTGACCGGCGCTGGATTTGACCGAATAGCCCTGTCGGCCCTGCGCCACCAGCGGTCCCGCGGCGTCCAGTTTCAGACGATAGGCGAAATCCGCGCCGCCGGCGGTGGCGGTGATCCGCGCGGGGCTGATGCCTGCGATCTGCCAGTCGTCGATCCAGGCGGTAAAGGGCTCCGCCGTCACGCCGGCCACCCCGGTGCCGCCACGGGCGCGCTTTTCGGCCACCAGATGCCGACTGTCGGTGGTCAGCGCCGCGTGCCCCATCCAGATCTGCGGCGCGGTCCAGCCCG
>NZ_JBRBUA010000090.1:0-18414 GCF_052826345.1 Brevirhabdus sp.
GAGGGCTCTTTCGCCGGCGGGATGGATCTCAACATCATCGCCCGGATGAAGGAAAGCGCGGGCGACAACCCGGCGCAGGGGCTGATGGATGGGCTGATGCAATGCCACAACATCCTGCGCAAGATCGAACGCGCCGGCATGGACCCCAAGACCAACAAGGGCGGCAAGCCCATCGCCGCCGCCCTGCCCGGCACCGCACTTGGCATCGGGCTGGAAATTCCGCTGGCCTGCCACCGCATCTTTGCCGCCGACAACCCCAAGGCAAAGATCGGCCTGCCCGAGATCAAGGTCGGCATCTTCCCCGGCGCGGGCGGCACCACCCGCCTGTCGCGCAAGCTGGGCGCGATGGCCGCCGCGCCCTTCCTGCTGGAAGGCAAGATGGTCGATCCCGGCAAGGCCCGCGCCGCCGGTCTGATCGACGAGGTCGTGGCCGACCCGCTTGCCGCCGCGCGCGACTGGGTGTTGCAGGCCAAGGATGCCGATCTGCTCAAGCCGTGGGACGCCAAGGGCTACAAGATGCCCGGCGGCGCACCCTATCACCCGGCGGGATTCATGACCTTCGTCGGTGCCTCGGCGATGGTGATGGGCCAGACGATGGGCGTCTACCCGGCCGCCAAGGCGCTGCTGTCGGCGGTCTATGAGGGGGCGATGGTGCCCTTCGACACCGCGCTCAAGATCGAGGCGCGCTGGTTCACCAACGTGCTGATGAACCCCTCGTCCTCGGCGATGATCCGGTCGCTTTTCATCAACAAGGAAGCGCTGGAAAAAGGCGCGAACCGGCCCGACGCGCCCGACCAGAAGGTCGCGAAGGTCGGCATTCTGGGGGCCGGCATGATGGGCGCGGGCATCGCCTATGTCAGCGCCAACGCGGGCATCGAGGTGGTGCTGGTCGACCAGAAGCAGGAGGCCGCCGACAAGGGCAAGGCCTATTCCGAAGGGCTGCTCGACAAGGGGATCGCGCGCAAGAAGGTCACGCCCGAGAAAAAGGCGCAGGTGCTGGGCCGCATCACCGCCACCACCGATTACGAGGCGCTCAAGGGGTGCGACCTGATCGTCGAGGCGGTGTTCGAGGACCCGAAGATCAAGGCCGAGGTCACGCAAAAGGTCGAGGCGGTGATCGGCGAGGATTGCATCTTTGCCACCAACACCTCCACCCTGCCGATCAGCGATCTGGCCCGCGCCAGCAAGCGGCCCGCCCAGTTCATCGGCATCCATTTCTTCAGCCCCGTCGACAAGATGCTGCTGGTGGAGATCATCAAGGGCCGCGAAACCGGCGACCGCGCGGTGGCCAAGGCACTGGATTTCGTGCGCCAGATCCGCAAGACGCCGATCGTGGTCAACGACGCGCGGTTCTTCTACGCCAACCGCTGCATCATTCCCTACATCAACGAGGGCATGCGCATGGTGGCCGAGGGCGTGGCCCCCGCGCTTGTCGAAAACGCCGCCAAGCTGGTCGGGATGCCGCTGGGCCCGCTGCAACTGGTCGACGAGACCTCGATCGACCTGGGCGCCAAGATCGCCCGCGCCACCAAGGCCGCGATGGGCGAGGCCTATGCCGATGCCGCCGTGGACGAGGTGATCTTCTGGATGGAGGGCGAGGGCCGTCTGGGCCGCAAGGCAAACGCGGGCTTCTACGCCTACGACGACAAGGGCAAGCGCAGCGGCCTGTGGGAGGGTCTGGCAGGGCGCTACTCGGTCGAACCCGACCAGCCCGACCTGGCCACCGTGCAGCACCGCCTGCTGATGGCCCAGGTGCTGGAGGCCGTGCGCGCGCTGGAGGAAGGCGTGCTGGAGGACATCCGCGAGGGCGACGTGGGCGCCATCCTGGGCTGGGGCTTCGCGCCCTGGTCGGGCGGGCCGTTCAGCTGGCTCGGCATCATCGGCGCGGCCCGCGCGGTGGAAATCTGCGACGGGCTGCAGGCCGGGCACGGCGACCGGTTCAAGGCGCCCGACCTGCTGCGCGAGATGGCGCAGGCCGGGCAGACCTTCTACGGCCGCTTCGGCGCTCAGGCAAAGGCTGCCTGAGGCTCGTCATCCGTCACCGCGGGGCAGTTGAAGGATTGCTGCCCCGCGCGCGTCATCGCATAGAGCAACCGGCGCGCCTGCTGTTCGGTCAGGATCGGATAGGCGGCCTGCGGATTGCCCTGGTGGGCATTGCCGTCCGCGTTCAGCAGATCGTCGAGCGTGACGATACCGCATTCCCCGCCCTGCTGCGGGCAGAGGATCGTGGCGCCGCCTTCGGCCAGCAGCACCTGATCGTGCTCCAGCGCGATCTCGACCACGCCGATGCATTGGCGCGGGACCACGCGGGCGATGCCGAAAAAGCCGTCGAGCTGCGCGGCCGGGATGACCACCGAGAAACTGCCGAAGAGGGACATGGCGGTTTCTTCTTCTATCAGGACATACTGGCCGGGCATCAACAGGCTGGAGCGCGCCCCGCCAAAGGCGCGGGCGGGCACCGAAAGCGGCCACAGCGGCACGGGGCAGTCGCAGGCGGTCGGCCAGAGCTTGCTGTGACGCACTTCCTTGACCGGCTGCCAGCCGTCATCCACGGTCATCACCAGATCACCCTCTTTCAGGGTTCCCGCCTCGCGGTAGCCGAACGGCGTGGCGATTCTGGCGTCCGCCGCGAACCCGCCGGCGTAGCCGACGCCAAGCTCCTCGGCCTCGGCCTCCTCCCGGAAATCCTTTGCGGCTTCTCCGACGAACATTCGCGTAAGCTGCATGAGCATGGTCTTGACCCTTCCTAGACTTGCGGCACCCTCTCGCCCCAGAATCAGTTCAGTCCGGCGCCAAGACCCTCTGATGACGCGAATTTGGCGCAAATCTGGCTTTGTCTCCGATATCGGGGCAATCCCGCGGTTACCGGATGGATCGTATTACTATCGCCATGATTGCAAAACCGGATCTGCCAAATACTGCAAAACCTGCTGTCCAGACTTGCGGATCGAAACGGATCGGACCTGCCTGCCCCGACCGTCACGCGGCAAAGGATGCGCGCCCGGCACGATCGCGACGGCGGCCAGACCACCGCACCGCGCGGCGCGCATGCGCGGCGGCGCAACGGGCCTGTGGCCACCCGGCGCGGGCCGATCGCGCCGCCTGCCGCCGCTCGCCGCCGCTCGCCGTCGGACACCGTCGGACACCGTCGGACGTCGCCGCCGCCCCTCGTCCGTTCCGAAACGCATGAGCTTTCAAGATCTTCTCCGCGCGGTCCGACGCGGTCTGCGACGCCGCGAATAGCGTCCGATACGGGGCTGCCCGCCACGCGGACCGTTGTGACCGCCCCGGCCCGCGTCTATAGTCGCCGCAAACGACACTTCCCGATCAACAAGACAGAGCATCCCCGCCGCAATGACGGCCCTGACCGAATACGAACGACTGGAATCCCCGGGTATCTGGCGCAGCAGCCCCGAGGCGCAGCGTCGCGATGTGACCGTCTCGGTGGGCAATGCAACGCTGGTGCTGTCGGATCAGGCGGACCGCGCGCTGGCGCATTGGTCGCTGCCCGCGGTCGAACGGATCAACCCCGGCAAGATGCCCGCGCTGTTCAGCCCCGATCCCCAGGCCGACGAAACGCTCGAGATCGACGAGCCCATGATGATCGCGGCCATCGAGAAGGTCCGAACCGTCATCCGCAAGCGCAGGCCGCGGCAGGGGCGTCTGCGCACCGTGGGCTTTGCGGTCAGTGTCACGGCGATGCTGGCCTTCGGCTTTCTGGTGCTGCCGGGCGTCGTGCTGGAACACACCGCGAATGTGGTGCCGCTGGTCAAGCGTCAGGAAATCGGCCGGTCGCTGCTTGGCCGGATCTCGGCGCTGACGGGCGGCGAATGCCGCACCACGACCGGCGCGCAGGCGCTGTCGCGCCTCGCCGCCCGGCTGTCCAGCGGCGAGGCGCGCGAAACGCCCCGCACCCTGATGGTGATGCGCGGCTCGGTCCCCGGCGCGCTGCACCTGCCCGGCGGGCTGATCCTGCTGGATCGCAGCCTGGTCGAGGACTACGACGATCCCGAGGTGGCGGCAGGCTACGTCCTGAGGGAAATGCTGAAATCCGAACGGCGCGACCCGCTGGTGGAGATGCTGCGCAGCACCGGGCTGGTGACCACGCTGCGCCTGCTGACCACCGGACAGGTCAGCGACGACACGCTGCAAGCCTACGCGCAGGAACTGTTGACGCAGCCGTCCGCCCCGGTGCCCGATTTCCCGCTGCTGGCGGCCTTCGGCAAGGCGGGCGTGGCCTCCACCCCGTTTGCCTATGCGCTGGACGTCACCGGCGAAACCACCCTGCCGCTGATCGAAGCGGACCCGATGCAGGACAAATCCGCAAAACCGCTGCTGGGCGATTCGGACTGGGTCCGCCTGCAGGACATATGCGCATCCTAGGCCGAGATCGCGGGCAGATGTCGGCGCTCAAGTGAAAGGGCCGGACCGTGGCACCCGAAACGACGACGGCCCGGGCACATTGCGCGCGCCGGGCCGTCGTCGTTTCGCAAAAGGCCGTTCAAACAGGCGCGCTCAGCGCAGCCGGGCGTAGCTGTATCCCGCCAGCTTGACCCTGCGCAGCGCCTGACCGGCGGCAGCGGCGCTGGCAAAGGGGCCGGTACTGATGACGGTGATCTTGCGCCCGTCGCGCGTCGTCTCGCCCAGGCGCACCGACAATCCCATTCCCTGAAGCCGCCGCACGGTCTGCCGGACGACCGGCTTGCCTGCGAAAAGGCCCACGTGAACCATCGGCGCGATCTGCGCCGCGGCCTGTGATTTGGTCGATGCCCGCGTGTTGGCGGCCCTGGCACGGGTCTTCTGGACGGCCCCTTTGCTGGACCCGCGGGTCACGACCTGCGGCGCGCTGCGCACGGTAACACCACCGACAGGGGCGCCCCGTGCCAGCAGGCTGCGTTTCTGCTCGGCATAATCGGTATAGGGGTATTCGAGATACCCGTAGAGCGTTGTGACATCGCGGCCGGTGCGCGCATCCAGCAGACGGCGCGGCACAGTGCGGGTCCACACCAGGCTGGTCTCCACCGCGCCGCTCAGCTTGCCGACACCCCGTTTGGGGTTCAGCCGCCCGTCTTTCCAGGCACCGCGATAGCCGCTCGGCATGGTGACGGGGCGCGGCGCCATGATCTTGAGGTTGGACGAAGGCGCGCGGTTCACGCCCCCCCCGCTTCCCAGAACGCGCGAGGCGTCGGCGGGATGCGTGGGCTGCGGGCCGCAGCGCACCGGATAGCCCGATCCGCTGTTGACGTATTGATCCGATCCCCGGCCGTAGTTGCACGCGGGCTTGCCTGCCGGGGCCTGCGGCGCCACCCGGCGAACGCCGGGCGCGGGCGCGGGCGCGACCACCGTGGGCGCCGGCTGCGGGACGACCACCGCGGGCGCGGGCTGGCGCACGATGACCCGCGGTGCGGGTTTGCGCGCGGGTTGAGGTGCCGGCGCGGGGCGCGGCGCGGGTGCCGGGCGCGCGACGGCTGCGGGCGCCGGACGGTCGCGCGTTCCCGCCGGATCGACCTTTTCGGACCCGGCCACATTGGTGGGCTTTGCGCCGCACAGCACCTTGCGTCCGCGCGATACGCGCGGCACCCAGGTCACATTGCCGCCAAAGCCCGAGCGCACGAAGATGCACCCGCGGCTGTCGACGAATTGCTTGCCCTTGTAGCTTGCAGGCGGCCGTTCGGCCGGTCCGCCGACCTTCTGCATCGACTGGGCATGAACCGGAGCGGTTCCCAGAATTGCCAGAAGCGATGCCGCCAGGGCGATATTGAACTTTTTCATGCCTAACCCCCATCAGACCCGCGAATCATGCGGGATTACCTGTCACAAGTAAACCCACCATGGCTTATTTTGTGCCGAACATCCGGTCGCCCGCATCTCCTAGCCCCGGAACAATATATCCGCTGTCGTTGAGATATTTATCCACAGATGCTGTGACGATGGTGACATCCGGGTGGGCTTCCTTCATGCGCGCGATCCCTTCGGGGGCAGCCAGCAGGCACAGGAACCGGATATTTGTGGCGCCTGCCTGTTTCAGCCGGTCTATCGCCGCGACCGAGGAATTGCCGGTGGCCAGCATCGGATCGACCGCGATCACCAGGCGGGATTCGAGCTCTGTCGGGCATTTGAAGTAATATTCGACGGGTTGCAGCGTCTGCTCGTCGCGGTACATGCCCACGAACCCCACCCGGGCCGAGGGAATGAGCTCCAGCATCCCGTCCAGCAGGCCGTTGCCCGCCCGCAGGATCGACACCAGCGCCAGCTTGCGCCCGTCCAGAACCGGCGCGTCCATCGGCTCGATCGGGGTTTCGATGCGCCGGGTGGTCATGTTCAGATCGCGCGTGATCTCATAGGCCAGCAGCTGCGATATCTCGCGCAGCAACTGACGAAACACCGCGGTGGGCGTGTCGCGATCGCGCATCAACGTCAGCTTGTGCTGCACCAGCGGGTGGGTCACCACTGTCAGGTGGTCGGGCACCCCCGAGGCGGCCTGTCCCCCGGCGGGCGTATCCGATGCGTTGTTGCTCATGCCTTGGGCTCCAGCTTCTTGGCGATTTTTTCCTTGGTCGCGGCGTCGCAGAACGCGGCCTCCAGCGCGATGCGGTTCAAATCCCCGAACCGCGCCTCGTCCCAACCGAACGCATCGGCCAGTCGGTCGTATTCATGGGCCATGGAGGTGTGAAAGAACGGCGGATCGTCGGTGGAGACCGTCACCTTGACTCCGGCCGCGCGCAGCGTCTCGATCGGATGCGCGCGCCAGTCGGCATAAAGGCCCAGCGCCAGGTTCGAGCCCGGGCAGACCTCCAGCACCACGCCGTCCCCGGCCAGCCGCTCCATCAGGGCGCGATCCTCGCAGGCGCGCACGCCGTGACCGATACGCTCCACCCGCAGCGCGTCGAGCGATTCCCGCACCGAGTCGGGACCGCCCCATTCGCCGGCATGGGTGGTCAGGCGCAGGCCCGCCTCCCTTGCCATGTCGAAGCTGTAGGCGAAATCGCCCGCGCGCCCCTGCCCCTCGTCGCCGCCCATGCCGAAGCCCACCAGCCAGTCGTCCGCCGTCTCGGCCGCGCATCGCGCGGTGCGCCGGGCCTGTTCGGGGCCGAAATGGCGGATGCAGGTGACGATGCCGCGCAGGGTGATGCCAAATCCGCGCTCGGCCTCCTCGGCGGCCTCTCTTATGGCGGCGAGGTATTCACGCCACGCGCCCAGATCGCCGCCGCCGCAGAAATCGGGCGACAGGAAGGTTTCCGAATAGACCACGCCGTTCGCGGCGCTTTCCTCCAGCACGGCAAGCGTCAGACGATAGAAATCGCGCGGGCTTTGCAACGTGGTGCAGGCGGCCTCGTAGACGCGCAGGAAATCGACGAAATCGCGGTAGGCATAGCGCCCCCGCTCATCGAAGATGCCGCTGATATCGAGCTTTTTCTCCTTGGCGAGGCCGCGGATGAAGGCAGGCGGTGCCGCGCCTTCGTGGTGCAGGTGCAGTTCCACCTTGGGCAGCGATGCGACGCTCATAGAAAAGTCCTTCCCGGTCCCTGTGACGCAATGCCCAGATGATCGGCCACGCTGGCCGCCACATCGGCAAAGCCGCGCAGGCCGATCTGGCGCACACCCAGCCCGGATGCAACCACCGGAACGCGTTCGCGGGTGTGATCGGTGCCCCGCCAGGTCGGATCGTTGCCGTGATCGGCGGTGAAGAGGATCAGATCGCCCGGCCGTGCGGCGGCCAGCACGTCCGGCACGCGGGCGTCGAAGCGTTCCAGCGCGCGGGCGTATCCCGCCACATCGCGGCGGTGCCCCCAGAGGCTGTCGAATTCCACGAAATTGGCAAAGGTCAGCGACCCCTCGGGCGCATCGCCGACCTGCTGCACCAGATGATCGAAAAGCGCGGCGTCATCCGCGCCCTTCAGTACCCGGTCGATGCCGCGCCCCGAGAAGATGTCGCCGATCTTGCCGATCGCGATGGTGGCGCGGCCCGCGTCGCGCGCCCAGTCCAGCAGCGTGGGACTGGGCGGGGCGATCGCGAAATCGCGGCGGTTGGGCGTGCGCGTGAACCCGGTCCCGGCACTGCCGACGAAGGGGCGCGCGATCACCCGGCCCACGCGCATCGCGTGCAGATCGGGCGCGAGCGCGGCACAGAGGTCCAGCAGCCGCTGCAAGCCGAAACGCTCCTCATGCGCGGCGATCTGCAACACACTGTCGGCAGAGGTATAGCAGATGGGCCAGCCGTCTTGCATATGCGCCGGACCGTCCTGGTCAATCACCGCGGTGCCGGGGGCATGGCGGTTGCCGTGAATGCCCCCGGTCCCGGCAAGCCGACAGATCCGCGCGGTCAGCTCGGGCGGAAAGGCGGGCTGCGTCTCGGGGAAATAGTGCCACTCCCACGGGACCGGCACGCCCGCCAGCTCCCAATGACCCGATGGGGTGTCCTTGCCGCGCGACAGCTCCTCCGCGGCGCCCCACAACCCCCGGGGCTGGGCGCCGAAGCCCTCCATCCCGGCGCCCGAGGCCAAGCGGGCCGCGGCGCCCAGCCCCAGCAGATCCAGATTGGGCATGTGCAGCGGTCCGCTTCGCCCCTGATCGGCGCGGCCCGCGGCGCAGGCCTCGGCGATATGGCCCAGCGTGTCGGACCCGGCATCGCCGAAATCCGCGGCGTCGCGCGCCCCGCCGATCCCCACCGAATCCAGCACGATCAGAAAGGCGCGGGTCACGGCGTGATCCTTTCCAGAACCAGATCGGGCGGTGCGGCGGGGGCCTGCGACAGGGTGACGGCCGCCAGCAGCGCGCGGCGCGCGGCCTCCAGGTCCGCGCGGCTGGCCGCGTGGATGGTCGCCAGCGGTGCGCCCCTGGCAATGCTCTCGCCCAATGACACGACGCGGCTCAGCCCGACGGCGGGGTCGATCGCGTCGGCCTCGGTCCGGCGCCCGCCGCCCAGCGCGACCACCGCGCGGCCCAGCGCCTGACCGTCAAGCGCCGTCACGATGCCGTCGTGCGGCGCGGCGACATCCTCCTCCAGCGGTGCGCGCGGCAGGTAACCGGCCCAGCGGTCCGCAAAATCGGCCGGGCCGCCCAGCGCGTGAATCATCCGGCCGAAGATCTCCGCCGCGCGTCCGCCGGACAGCGCCCCGGCGATCATCGCGCGCCCCGCCGCCACATCGGGCGCGGCGCCCGCCAGGTCCAGCAGCTCGCCGCCCAATTCCACGCTCAGCCGGTAAAGCCGACAGGCCGCCGCATCGGGCGCGGCGCCCGTCAGGCAGCGCATCGCGGCCCCGACCTCCAGCGCGTTGCCCAGCACGGGGGCCAGCGGCTGGCTCATGTCGGTCATCAGCGCCCGACAGACGCATCCCGCCTGATCCGCCGCGCCGACCAGCGCCCGCCCCAGCGCGCGGGCATCGTCGGGACGGGTCATGAAGGCCCCTGCCCCGGTCTTGATGTCGAGGATCAGCGCATCCGTCCCCGCGGCCAGCTTCTTCGACAGGATCGACGCGGTGATCAGATCGATGCTGTCGACGGTGTCGGTCACATCGCGCACCCGGTAAAGCCTGCGGTCGGCGGGCGCGATGTCGGCGCTGGCGCCCACGATGGCGCAGCCCACCTCGGCCACGATGGCGCGCAGCCGGTCCAGCGGCACATCGGTCGACACACCCGCAATGGCCTCGAGCTTGTCCAGCGTGCCGCCGGTATGACCCAGCCCCCGCCCCGAGATCATCGGCACGTAAACTCCGCAGGCCGCCAGCGCCGGCGCAAGCACCAGCGACGTGCAATCGCCCACGCCGCCGGTCGAATGCTTGTCGACCACCGGGCCGGGCAGATCCCAGCGCAGCACCTGCCCGCTGTCGCGCATCGCCGCCGTCAGCGCGGCTCGCGCAGTCGCGGCACCCGCTTTCCCGCCTGCTTTCCCGCCTGGCGCCGGTCCGGCCAAGCCGTTCAGGCAGACGGCCATCGCAAAGGCGCCGGCCTGGGCGTCGGACACGGAGCCGTCGGCAAGCCCGCGACAGAACCACCCCAGCGCCTGTGCGTCGAGCGGCTGGCCCCGCCGCGCACGCGCGATGATGCCGCGTGCATCCATCAATCGCCGTCCCCGGCAGCTGCGGCGGCCCGGTCGGGCAGGGTCCGCCTGTCGGCATCGGTGTCCGCCCAGTCCATGTGATCGGCGGAAAACCGGCCCGGCAGCAGCTCAGCCACGGTCATCACAATGCGCGCGCCGTCGAGGTTGGCCATGGTGACGGTGACCTCGGGTCCGGCGAATTCCGCAAGCTTCTGGCGGCAGCCCCCGCAGGGCGGCACGGGCGCGGGGCTGTCGGCCACGACCAGCACCTCGGAAATCTCGCGACAGCCGGCCGCGCACATCGCGGCGATCGCGCCCGCTTCGGCGCAGGTGCCCTCCGGGTAGGCCACATTCTCGACGTTGCAGCCGGTAAAGACCGAGCCGTCGGCGCAACGCACCGCCGCGCCCACGCGAAACCCTGAATAGGGCACATAAGCGTTCTGGCGGACGTCGCTCGCGGCTTTGAAAAGGTTCATCGCACCCCCTTGCATCCAATGCCCGGCCCCGCGGAAAGACGCGCGGGCATGGCGGAAACCGACCTGGCCCGAGATTGGTCCGACGCGGCCACGGATGCAAGCGAAGACCGAGACGCGCCGCGTCGGCGGGCCGGTCGCGCCCGCAATCCGCGGCCTGAGGTTCCGGGGCCTGATGTCTGGCCCCGACATCTGAGGCCCCGATGTCTGGGCCGTTCTCCGATCCCGGCATCCGAACCCGCCATACATGCGGCAAATCATAATTTCTCCGATGCCCCGCGCGGCCATTGCCTCCGATAAAGTTTAATATTAAACCATCTCCGAGACAGGCGATGGCAGCAGCCTGTGGCATTGGCCTGTGGCATCGGGGAGAATCGAGCGTGACGGACAACAGAGATCAGCAGCATCGCAAGGCCGCGCTGGACTATCACGAGTTTCCCCGCCCCGGCAAACTGGAAATCCGCGCGACCAAGCCGCTGGCCAACGGTCGCGATCTGGCGCGCGCCTATTCCCCCGGCGTGGCCGAGGCCTGCGTGGAAATCCGCGACGAGGGGGAAAACGCCCGCCGCTTTACCGGGCGGGGGAACCTTGTGGGCGTCGTGACCAACGGCACCGCGGTTCTGGGCCTGGGCAACATCGGCGCGCTGGCCTCCAAGCCGGTGATGGAGGGCAAGGCGGTCCTGTTCAAGAAATTCGCCAACATCGACTGCTTCGACATCGAGCTGAACGAAAGCGACCCGGTGAAGCTGGCGGAAATCGTCTGCGCGCTGGAACCCACCTTCGGCGCGATCAACCTCGAGGACATCAAGGCCCCGGACTGCTTCATCGTGGAAAAGATATGCCGGGAACGTATGGGCATCCCGGTGTTCCACGACGACCAACACGGCACCGCCATCGTGGTCGGCGCGGCCGCGATGAACGCGCTGCGGGTCGCGGGCAAGCGGTTCGAGGATATAAAGATCGTCTCCACCGGGGGCGGCGCGGCGGGCATCGCCTGCCTGAACATGCTGCTCAAGCTGGGCGTGCGGCGCGAGAACGTGTGGCTGTGCGACATCGCCGGGCTCGTCTATGAGGGCCGCACCGAGGAAATGACCCCCCAGAAGGCCGAATTCGCGCAGCCGAGCGACAAGCGCACCCTGGCCGAGGCGATCGAGGGTGCGGACATGTTCCTCGGCCTGTCCGGGCCCGGTGTGCTGACCCCCGAGATGGTCGGGCGCATGACATCGCAGCCGATCATATTCGCCCTGGCCAACCCGATCCCCGAGATCATGCCCGATCTGGCGCGCGAGGTCGCGCCGGATGCCATCATCGCGACGGGACGGTCGGATTACCCCAACCAGGTCAACAACGTGCTGTGCTTTCCCTTCATCTTCCGGGGGGCACTCGACGCGGGCGCGACGGAAATCAACGACGCGATGAAGATCGGCTGCATCGAGGGGATCGCGGCGCTGGCCCGTGCCACCACCAGCGCCGAGGCCGCCGCCGCCTATCAGGGCGAGCCGATGACCTTTGGCCGCGACTACCTGATCCCCAAGCCCTTCGACCCGCGCCTGATCGGCGTCGTGGCCAGCGCCGTGGCGCGGGCCGCGATGGAGTCGGGCGTGGCGCGCCAGCCGATCGCGGATCTGGAAGGCTACAAGGACAAGCTCGACAACTCGGTCTTCAAATCCGCCCTGCTGATGCGCCCCGTCTTCGAGGCCGCCGCCACCGTGACCCGCCGCATCGTCTTTACCGAGGGCGAGGACGAGCGCGTGCTGCGTGCGGCCAACGCGATGGTGGAGGAAACCACCGACGTGCCGATCCTCATCGGCCGGCCCGAGGTGATCGAGGCGCGCTGCGAACGCGCGGGCCTGGCGATCCGGCCCGGGCGCGATTTCGAGCTGGTGAACCCCGAAAACGATCCGCGCTATCGCGATTACTGGCAGACCTATCACCAGCAGATGGCGCGCAAGGGCGTCACACCCGATCTGGCCAAGGCGATCATGCGCACCAACACCACCGCCATCGGCGCGGTGATGGTGCACCGCGGAGAGGCCGACAGCGTGATCTGCGGCACCTTCGGCCAGTATCTGTGGCATCTGAACTATATCCAGCAGGTGCTGGGCACCGACACGCTGCACCCGGTCGGCGCGCTGTCGCTGATGATCCTGGAAGACGGGCCGCTTTTCGTGGCCGACACCCATGTGCACCCCGAGCCCAGCCCCGCGCAGATCGCGGAAACCGCCATCGGCGCCGCGCGGCACGTGCGCCGCTTCGGGCTGCAACCCAAGGTCGCGCTCTGCTCGCATTCGCAGTTCGGCAACCTCGACTGCGACAGCGGGCGGCGGATGCGCGCGGCAATCGACATTCTGGACAGCGCGCCGCGCGATTTCGTCTATGAGGGCGAAATGCATGCCGACGCGGCCCTCGACGAGGAGCTGCGCGACCGCATCTACCCCAATTCCCGGCTGAGCGGCGCGGCCAACGTGCTGATCTTCGCCAACAGCGATGCGGCCTCGGGGGTGCGCAACATCCTGAAGATGAAGGGCGGCGGGCTGGAGGTCGGACCGATCCTGATGGGCATGGGCAACCGCGCGCATATCGTGACCTCCGCGATCACCGCGCGCGGGCTGCTGAACATGTCGGCCATCGCGGGCACGCCCGTGGCGCATTACGGCTGATCCCGGTCGCGTCGAGAGCGCCGCCCGCGGGCGGCGCAGCCTTCGGCGAGGATATTTTCACGACAATGAAGCAGCGCCGGGTGAAGCGGTGCCGGGCGTCGCCTTTCCGCTTGCCCTCTGCCCCCCGCGCCCACAAGATCGCCGCGATTTTGGGGGAGGAGCAGAGCATGGGCTACGCAGAGGTCTACGAAAACTGGCAGCGCGATCCGGAGGCCTATTGGATGAAGGCCGCCGAGGCCATCGACTGGGTCAAGCCACCGTCCAAGGCGCTGTTCGATGAAAACGCGCCGATCTACGAATGGTATTCCGACGCGCTGGTGAACACCTGCTGGAATGCGCTGGACCGCCATGTCGAGGCCGGGCACGGCGCGCAGACCGCGATCATTCACGACAGTCCGATCACCGGCACCGTCAGCAAATTGAGCTTTGCCGAGATGCAAACGCGCGTGGCACGGCTGGCGGGCGCGTTGCAGCGGCAGGGCGTGGAGGTGGGCGACCGGGTCATCATCTACATGCCCATGGTGCCCGAAGCCGTCATCGCCATGCTGGCCTGCGCGCGGATCGGGGCCATCCATTCGGTGGTCTTCGGCGGGTTCGCGGCGAATGAGCTTGCCACCCGGATCGACGACGCCACCCCCAAGGCGGTCATCGCCGCATCCTGCGGGCTGGAACCGGGGCGGGTGATCGACTACAAACCGCTGATCGACGGCGCGATCGAGCTGGCGGCGCATAAGCCCGCGTTCTGCGTCATCTTCCAACGCGCCGAAAAGCCCGCCGATCTGGTCGCGGGGCGCGATCACGAATGGGAGGCGTTCCAGAAGGATGCGCCGCTGTCGGACTGTGTGCCCGTGGCGGGCAACCACCCGGTCTATATCCTTTACACATCCGGCACGACGGGCCAGCCCAAGGGCGTGATCCGCCCCACCGCGGGGCATCTGGTGGCGCTGAACTGGACGATGAAGACCGTCTATGACATGGACCCCGGCGATGTGTTCTGGGCCGCCTCGGATGTGGGCTGGGTCGTCGGCCACAGCTATATCTGCTACGGCCCCCTCATCCATCGCAACACCAGCATCCTGTTCGAGGGCAAGCCCGTGGGCACCCCCGACGCGGGCACCTTCTGGCGGGTGATCCAGGATCATGGCGTGAATGCACTGTTCACCGCGCCGACCGCGTTTCGCGCGATCAAACGCGAGGACCCGCGCGGCGAATTGGTCAGGGATTACGACCTGTCCAGCCTGCGCACGCTGTTTCTGGCCGGTGAACGCGCCGACCCCGACACCATCGAATGGGCGCAGGACGTGCTGGGCGTGCCGGTGATCGACCACTGGTGGCAGACCGAAACCGGATATGCCGTGGTCAGCAACCCGATGGGGATCGAGAAACTGCCGGTCAAGATCGGCTCGCCCTCTGTCGCGCTGCCGGGATATGACGTGCAGATCCTCGGCCCCGAGGGCGAGCCCATGCCCGCCGGAGAGCTGGGCGCCATCGCCATCAAGCTGCCCCTGCCCCCCGGCACCCTGCCCAATCTGTGGCAGGCCGAGGCGCGGTTCCGCAAAAGCTATCTGGAACGCTTTCCGGGGTATTACGAAACCGGCGACGCGGGCTACAAGGATGCGGACGGCTATCTCTACATCATGGCGCGCACCGACGACGTGATCAACGTGGCCGGGCACCGCCTGTCCACCGGCGCGATGGAAGAAGTGCTGGCCAGCCATCCGGAGGTCGCAGAATGCGCCGTGATCGGCGTGGCCGACCCGCTGAAGGGCCAGGTGCCGATGGGGTTCGTCTGCCTCAACAAGGGCAGCACCCATTCCCCGGCGCAGATCGCCGAAGACTGCGTGTCGCTGGTGCGGGCCCGGATCGGTCCCGTGGCCGCGTTCAAACTGGTCTGTGTGGTGGACCGGCTGCCCAAGACACGGTCGGGCAAGATCCTGCGCGCGACGATGGTCTGCATCGCCGAGGGCAAAGCGTTCAAGCTGCCCGCGACGATCGACGATCCGGCGATTCTGGACGAAATTACCGAGGCGCTGCGGCAACTGGGGTTCCCTCGTCCGGTAAGTTGACCCTACGTCATGCGTGTTTTGCATGAAAAAGCGCATTTTCAAAAACTCAAAACGTAGACGGGAGGGGGTGTGACAGGCTAGTTATCAGAGAGGTTCCGGTTCGCGTTTAGGAGGTATTGATGAAACGATCGGTCGTATTGGTCTCGACTGATCGCGCTCTTGCCGCCTCCTGCGAACAGGCGCTCGGGCAGGACGGCCTGAGCTTCGCCTCTCTGCCCACGGGCGCCGGCATGGCCGAGCGGATTACCGAGATCGCCCCGGCGGCAGTCTTGCTGGACCTGAACACCCTGCGCTTCGAAGCGCTGAGCCTGATGCGCAAACTGCGACTCAACGGCGTCAGCGCGCCGGTCATCGCGCTGATCCCCGATGATGCGGTCGATCGTGCCGTTATCTTGATGAAAGAAGGCGCCTACGATTACCTGATCGTCCCGTTTGAGCCCTACCGGCTGGAACGCATGGTCCTGACCGCGCTGGAGGCCGATGCGATCCGAACCCCGGGCGCGCAGGATGCCGCGAAAGGCCTCGATTTCACCGGCACCTCGCCCGCGATGCTGGCGGTCTATCACAAGATCCATTCGGTCAGCAGATCCATGGCGACCGTCTTCATCACCGGCGAAAGCGGCACGGGCAAGACCCGCTGCGCGCGCCAGATCCATCTGGCCTCCGCCCGCGCCGACAAGCCCTTTGTCGCGATCAACTGCGCGGCCGTCACCTCCGACACGCTGGCATCGGAGGTCTTCGGCCACGTCAAGGGCGCCTTTCCGGGCGCCGTGTCGGATCGCACCGGCACCGCCACCGCGGCGGATGGCGGTACGCTGTTTCTCAACAACCTGTCCGATCTGGACGGCAGCGCGCAGGCGCAGATGTTGCGGTTCCTCCAGGACGGGATCGTCCATCCGCTGGGCGCCGCCGAAAGCCACAAGGTCAACATCCGAGTGATCTGCGCCAGCAATACCGACCCGACGGAAGACCTGCGCCAGGGCACGCTTCGGCCCGATCTGTTCTATCTGCTGAACATCGTGCCCATCCACATCCCCCCGTTGCGCGATCGCAAGGAAGACGTGCCGGCGCTGGCCGAACGGTTTCTGGCGGACTGCAACCAGGATGAGAACAAGTCGTTTGAACGGATCGACCTGGAGGTCGAGGATCTGTTCCGCCGTTACGCCTGGCCCGGCAACGTGCGCGAGCTCAAGAACGTGCTGCGCCAGGTCTGCGTGCTTTACGATTTCCACACGGTGCGGCTCGACATGCTGCCCGACCGGCTGCGCGTCACGGACACCAGCCTCTGGCGCCGCCGGGCGGACGACGGCGATGGCGGCCCGTCGGGGATGATCGGCCGCACCCTGGCGGAAATCGAAAGCTGGGTGATCGAAGAAACCATCCGCCAATGCAACGGGTCCATCCCCAAGGCCGCGCGCATCCTTGCCGTCGCGCCCTCGACCATCTACCGCAAGCGCGGGCGCGGCTGACGACCGGGCGGTGCGCCGTCCTGTCCGCTCGCATCAGGCGGGTCAGGCGGGTCAGGCGGGTCAGGCGGGTCAGGCGGGTCAGGCGAATTGTTCGCGAATCAGCCGTTCCTCAAGACCGTGACCGGGATCGAACAGGATGCGATGCGCGACCGAGGGGTCGCTCTCGATCTCGACACTGACGACGTTGAGCACGGAGCGGCTGTCGGCATCCGCCATGACCGGCCTTTTTTCATGCTCCAGCACGTCGAAGCGCACCCGCGCGCGCTTGGGCAGCAAGGCCCCGCGCCACCGCCGCGGCCGGAACGCCGCCATCGCGGTCAGTGCCAGCACGTCAGAGCCGATGGGCAGGATCGGGCCGTGCGCGGAATAATTGTAGGCGGTCGATCCGGCCGGCGTGCTGACCAGCGCCCCGTCGCAGACCAGTTCCGACAACCGCTCGCGATCATCGACCGTTATCTTCAGCTTGGCCGCCTGCGGCCCCGCGCGCAGCAGGGAAACCTCGTTGATCGCCAGCGCATGATGCGCCTCGCCATCGCGGTCGACGGCACGCATCCGCAAGGGGTTCAGCACCTCTTCGGCGGCTTCGGCAAGACGCAGATCAAGATCTTCCTCGTTATATTCGTTCATCAGAAAGCCGATGGTGCCGCAGTTCATGCCATAGGTGGGCGCGGCCAGATGCTGCGTGGCGTGCAGGGTTTGCAGCATGAAGCCGTCGCCGCCCAGCGCCACGATCCCCTCCGCCTGCTCGACCGGAACGTTGCCGTAGCGCGCGCCGAGGCGCACGAGCGCGGCCTGCGCGACCGGCGTATCGCTCGCGAGAAAAGCGATCCCTGTTTTCATGTATCGGCTGCCCCTGTCGTCTTTTCCGGCGCGAGCATCCGCCGTGGCCGTCCGAAAGGCAACCCCGGGCGGCCCGCCCCTGATGGGCAGTCACCGCGCCATGAACCGGGCCGGGTCTGCGCCGTGTCCTGCCGCACCCGCACCGCATCCATGCTCCGCCCATGCTCCACCCATGTACCGCCCATGTACCGCGCGCGCCCGGCGTTGCGGCAGGCGGGGCGGCCCTGCCCTGGGCCCGCGGTTCGGCGCTGCGCATCACGCAAGGCTCCGCCCGGAGCCCGCTTGCGGACCGCCGGTCTCGTCGCCGCCCGGCGCGACGGTCACGGGCTGCCGCGCCTCCACCCCGCCCCGCCGCGTTTGAGGTTCGCTGCGCGCCACGACGGTTACGCCGTCCTGCCCCGGCAACCTGCTGGTGTGCTTTGGCCTGCCTCACCGAGGCACCTCCTGTTTCCGCCCGGTCGCCTCTGATCCGCTCAAGCGCGCCCGGTCGCTTCCCCCGGCCTGCGTCGCCCGGATCGAAACCTGGCGAGCCTGCGGCCACAACGCGACCGCCCCCGGCCGCCTGCGAGCCCCCCCGAAACGGGCCGCCCTCCGGGCCCCGCACCCCGCCCCCTGCCGCGATGTGCTGGCGGAGTGACGTTTTGCACGCTTCCGTCATGCAGCCCGATCGGTTAGACCGGCGCGCAACGGCCGCATGTCCTGCGCCAGACCCGTCAATCCGAATGGAGCCCCGTCATGAACGCCCCCCACCGCCTTGATGATTTCTTCACCGAAAGCCTGGAGTCCCGCGATCCCGAGATTTTCGGCGCGATCCGGTCCGAGCTGGGCCGCCAGCGCGACGAGATCGAGCTGATCGCCAGCGAAAAC
>NZ_JBRBUA010000091.1:0-21602 GCF_052826345.1 Brevirhabdus sp.
ATCAAGGAATTCGGCTGGTTCGCCCGCAACGACGCTTATGTCGCGGGCGGCGCGGGGGCCGTAGCCTCGACCGATTTCCGCGACAGCCCCAAGGGGCTCTTCTCCTCGCCGCCGCAATGCTACATGCACCGCCAGGCCTCGTTCATTCCGGCGTTTTTCCCCGAGGGCACGGTGATCGGGCAGGATGCGGATTTCTTCTACTTCCCCGCCTATGCCGACAAGGATCTGGGCAAGCCCGTGCTGGGCGCGGGCACGGTGTTCGGCATCACCAGGGACGGGCGCGGCGCGCAGGAATTCCTGAAGTTCCTGCAAACCCCCATCGCGCATGAGGTCTGGATGGCGCAAAAGGGCTTCCTGACCCCGCATACCGGCGTGAACACCGAACTTTACGGCGATCCGACGCTGCGCAAGATGAACGACATCCTGCTGAACGCCGACACCTTCCGCTTCGACGCCTCCGACCTGATGCCGGGCGCCATCGGCGCGGGCGCCTTCTGGACCGGCATGGTCGACTATGTGGGCGGCAAGGAGGCCAAGGCCGTGGCCTCCGACATCCAGAGCACCTGGGATTCGATCAAATAGACCCACAACGGGGGGCCCGCGCCATGTGCAAAGGCCCCCCGCAGCCCAAGCCGCGCAGCCCGCGCGCCGACCGGAGCGTTCATGGATCAGCTTTTCTGGGCAGGTTTCACGATGGTGGCGGGCGTCTTTGGCTGCGTCGCCTATTTCTGGCTGTCGAACATGGCGCTGGATCGGATCTATCCGGCACGCGGGGCCAATGCCTCGCGCAACATCAACCGCGCCACCGCGATCCGGCCCTGGCTGTTCGTGCTGCCCGCGCTCTTGGTGTTGGTGATCTATCTGATCTATCCAGTGCTCAATTCGATCTGGCTGTCGTTCACCGGCGGCACCGGCGGCGGGTTCGTCGGCGGCGCCAACTGGTCGTGGCTGGCGGGCGATTCCAAATTCTGGGAATCGATGCGCAACAACGCCTTGTGGCTGTTCGTGGTGCCCGCGCTGTCGACGTTTTTCGGCCTTCTGGCCGCGACGCTGACCGACCGTATCCGCTGGGGCAATATCGCCAAGTCGCTGATCTTCATGCCGATGGCGATCAGTTTCATCGGCGCCTCGGTGATCTGGAAATTCGTCTATGACTATCGCGGCGAGGGGCAAGAGCAGATCGGCCTGCTCAATGCCATCGTCGTGGCGATGGGCGGCGCGCCGCAGGCCTGGATCACCATGCCCTTCTGGAACAATTTCTTCTTGATGATGATCCTGGTGTGGATCCAGACCGGATTCGCGATGGTGATCCTGTCGGCGGCCCTGCGCGGCATTCCCGAGGAAACGATCGAGGCGGCGATCCTGGACGGGGCCAGCCCGATGCAGATCTTCTGGAAGATCAAGGTGCCGCAGATCTGGGGCACCATCGCGGTGGTCTGGACGACGATCACCATCCTGGTGCTCAAGGTCTTCGACATCGTGCTGGCGATGACCAACGGGCAATGGGGCAGCCAGGTACTGGCAAACCTGATGTTCGACTGGATGTTCCGCGGCGCGGATTTCGGGCGGGCCTCTGCCATCGCGCTGGTGATCATGCTGCTGGTCACGCCGATCATGGTCTGGAACATCCGCAACGCGCGCAAAGAGATGCAGTGATGGACAATGTCGCCGGAACGAAATCCAGCCTGGTCTGGGCTGTGAACCTTGCCGCGCTGCTGCTGGTGGTGCTGTGGACGGTGCCGACGGCGGGGCTGCTGATCTCGTCGTTCCGCGATCGCGACCAGATCGCAACCTCGGGCTGGTGGACCGCGCTTTCGGCGGCGGAACGCAACCTTGTCGTGCGCACCGGCGCGCCGGACGAGGCCGCGCGCGACGGCGCCGGATATGTGCTGAGCGGCAATGTCTTCGACGGCGCCAAGGGCGAGATCACGGCCTTCGGCGTCTCGTCGCGCGCGCCGATGAAATATCAGGCGGGGCAGGTGGCCGAACGCAACGGCGCGCGCATCACGGTCGCGGCGAATGGCGATTACCGCGTCACCTCGGCCGAGCCGATGAAGGGCACGCGCGGCATCCGCCTCTTCGTCACCGCGCTGGAGCCGCCCAAGTTCACGCTCGACAACTACCGCACCGTGCTCTTTTCCGAAGGCATCGGGCGGTCGTTCCTCAACACGCTGACGGTGACGATCCCGGCCACGGTCATCCCCATCGTCATCGCGGCCTTCGCGGCCTATGCGCTGGCCTGGATGCGCTTTCCGGGGCGCGCGCTTTTGATCGCGCTGGTGGTGGGGCTGCTGGTTGTGCCCTTGCAGATGACGCTGATCCCGCTGCTCAAGCTGCATAATTCCATCGGCATCGGCAAAGCCTATCTGGGCATCTGGCTGGCCCACACGGCCTTTGGCCTGCCGCTGGCGATCTATCTTCTGCGCAACTACATCGCGGGGCTTCCTGGCGAGATCATCGAAAGCGCGCGGGTCGATGGCGCCACCGATTTCCAGATCTTTCGCAAGATCGTGTTGCCGCTGAGTTTCCCGGCCCTTGCGTCCTTTGCCATCTTTCAGTTTCTGTGGGTCTGGAACGACCTGCTCGTCGCGACTGTATTCCTTGGCAACAATGAAGAACAACTGGTGATGACAGGCCGACTGAGAGAGCTTCTTGGATCGCGCGGCGGCGATTGGGAAATCCTGGCCGCGTCGGCCTTCGTCTCGATCGCGGTGCCGCTTGTCGTTTTCTTCCTGATGCAAAGATACCTTGTACGCGGCCTGTTGGCCGGTTCGGTCAAAGGTGGTTAAGAATATATGAATGTCATGAACGTGATGAACCGCTCGCCCAAGGCGGACGCAGATACCGACTGGTGGCGGGGGGCGGTGATCTACCAGATCTACCCGCGCTCCTACCAGGACAGCAACGGCGACGGGGTGGGCGATCTGCTGGGCATCGTGGAACGGCTGCCGCATATCGCGTCGCTCGGGGTGGATGCGGTGTGGATCTCGCCGTTTTTCACCTCTCCGATGAAGGATTTCGGCTATGATGTCGCGGATTACTGCGATGTCGACCCGATGTTCGGCAACCTGGCGGATTTCGATTCCGTGGTCGAGGCCGCGCATATGCTGGGGCTGCGGGTGATGATCGACCTGGTGCTCAGCCACACCTCGGACCAGCACCCCTGGTTTCGCGAAAGCCAGCAGGGCCGCGACACCCCCAGGGCCGACTGGTACGTCTGGGCCGATGCCAAGCCCGATGGCACGCCGCCCAACAACTGGCTGTCGATCTTCGGCGGCTCCGCCTGGCATTGGGACACGCGGCGCTGCCAGTATTATCTGCACAATTTCCTGACCACCCAGCCCGATCTGAACTTCCATTGCGAAGCGGTGCAGGACGAGTTGCTGGGCGTCACCAAATTCTGGCTCGACCGGGGCGTCGACGGGTTTCGGCTGGATACGATCAACTTCTACTTCGCCGACGCGCAACTGCGCGACAACCCGGCACTGGAACCGGGGCGGCGCAACGATTCCATCGCGCCCGTGGTTAACCCCTACAACCATCAGGAACACATCCATTCCAAGAACCAGCCCGAAAACCTCGATTTCCTGCGACGCTACCGCAAGCTGCTGGACGAATACGGCGCCGCCGCCGTGGGCGAGATCGGCGATGCGCAGCGCGGGTTGGAATTGCTGGGCGAATATACGCAAGGCACCGATCTGGTGCAGATGTGCTATGCCTTCGAGTTCCTGTCGGCCGAACCGCTGAATGCGGCGAGGGTGGTCGAGGTGTTCGCCCATCTCGACCGTGTGGCCGCGGACGGGTATGCGTGCTGGGCCTTTTCCAACCACGACGTTGTGCGCCACGCGACCCGGTGGAACCTGTCGCCCTCGGGGCTGCGGGCCGTGGCCACGCTGTTGTTCCTGATCCGCGGATCGGTGTGCATCTATCAGGGCGAGGAATTGGGCCTGCCCGAGGCCGACGTCCCCTTCGAGGACCTGCAAGACCCCTACGGCATCGAATTCTGGCCCAGGTTCAAGGGCCGCGACGGCTGCCGCACGCCGATGGTGTGGGAACAATCCAGCCAGAACGCGGGCTTCACCGTCGGCAATCCCTGGCTGCCGATCCCGCATCAGCATGTCAACCTGGCCGTCCACACGCAAGAGCAGGACCCGGCCGGCGTTCTGCATCATTACCGCCGCGCGCTGGCGTTCCGCCGCAGCCACAAGGCGCTCAGGAAAGGCGCCCAGACCCCGGTGGAAGCCGAGGGCGCGGTGGTCAAGTTCATCCGGTCCCATGAGGCGGAGCGCATCTTTTGCGCGATCAACCTCAGCGACGCGCCCGGCGATGTGACGATGCCCGCGGATGGCAATTGGGTGCAGATCGGGTCGGAGCTCAACTCCGCCACCGCGTCGCCGTCGGGCACGGCCCATCTGGGGCCCTGGCAATGCTGCCTGGCCATCGACAAGAGCCCGAAGTGAGCGCAGGGAGCAGCCCATGGCCGATCTGAAGCTGACAAATATCGCCAAGTCCTACGGATCGGTCCGGGTCTTGTCCGACATCAACCTGACGATAGAGCAGGGGGAACTGGTCGTGTTCGTCGGCCCCTCGGGATGCGGCAAATCCACCTTGCTGCGGATGATCGCGGGGCTCGAGCAGATCAGCGGCGGGACGCTGGAAATCGACGGGCAACTGGTCAACGACGTGCCGCCAGCGCAGCGCGGCATCGCGATGGTGTTCCAGTCCTACGCGCTTTATCCGCATATGACGGTGCGCGACAACATGGCCTTCGCGCTGAAAATCGCCAGACAAAGCCGCGCGCAGATCGAAGCGGCGGTGGAAAACGCCGCGCGCATCCTACAACTGACGCCCTATCTGGACCGGCTGCCCAAGGCGCTGTCGGGCGGGCAGCGCCAGCGGGTCGCCATCGGGCGCGCGATCGTACGCGACCCCAAGGTCTATCTGTTCGACGAGCCGCTGTCGAACCTCGACGCCGCGCTGCGCGTCGCCACCCGGATCGAGATCGCCCAGCTGAAAGAGGCGATGCCCAATTCCACCATGATCTATGTCACCCACGACCAGGTGGAGGCGATGACGCTGGCCAGCCGCATCGTCGTGCTGGAAGGCGGCGGCATCCGCCAGGTCGGCACGCCGATGGATCTTTACCAGCGCCCCGAGAATGAATTCGTCGCCCGCTTCATCGGCTCGCCCGCGATGAACCTGCTGCCGGGCGAAATCGTGGACACCGGCGCCCGGACGCAGGTGCGTCTGGACAGCGGCGAAACGGCACTGTCGAGCGTGCCCAGCGTGGCGTCGGACATGGGCGCGCGGGTCAATCTGGGCATCCGCCCCGAGGACATGGTGCTGACCGGGGAAAAGCCGGTCTTTCGCGGAAAGGTGGCCATCACCGAAGCCCTGGGCGAGGTGACGCTGCTCTATTTCGAGCCGGAGGAAGGACGCGACGCGGTTGTGGCCAAGTTGCCCGGCGTGTGCAGCGATCTGCGCGGGCAGAGCGTCGCGATGGGCGCGCCGCCCGACAAGGTGCACCTGTTCGTGGACGGTCTTTCGCTGCTGCACCGCAAGCTGCCGGATGCGCCTGCGTGACGCGATCACGCCTTGCGGATCAGATAGACCTGCGTGCCCGCATCCTCCGAGCGTTCGATCAGGCTGGCCCCCGATTCCGCACAGTAATGCGGCACGTCTATGACCGCTGCCGGATCATCGGCCAGCAGACGCACGGTTTGCCCCGCCGCCAGCCCCTTCATCCGCTTGCGCAGGCGCAACACCGGCAGCGGGCATAAAAGCCCGCGCGCGTCGATCTCTTCGTCCCAGATGCTCATGCTCCGACAGATAGTTACTCCATGAAATCAAGTCCACGGCAATGTGAGCCGGCGTGGGGGTGACGCAAAGGTTCCCGTCCGGTAGAGCAGGCGGAAAAGGAGACGAGATGTTCGGAATAGACCTGATCGACGCGAGCCTGCTGCCCGCGATCATGATCGCGGTAACGGCGGGGCTGCTGAGCTTTCTGTCGCCCTGCGTGCTGCCCATCGTGCCGCCCTATCTGGCCTTCATGGGCGGTATATCGGTGAACGACATGACGGGTAGCATGCGCGCCCGGCGGGCAGTGATCGCGGCGGCGCTGTTTTTCGTGCTCGGGCTTTCTACGGTCTTTCTGCTGCTTGGCTTCACCGTCTCGCTCTTCGGCCAGTTTTTCTTGCAATATCAGGATATTTTCGCCAAGGCATCGGGCGTCGTGGTGATTTTCTTCGGCCTGCATTTTCTGGGCATCCTGCGCATTCCGCTGCTCGACCGCGACACCCGCGTCGACGCGGGGAAGCGCGGCGGCACGGCGGCCGGCGCCTATCTGCTGGGGCTGGCCTTCGCCTTCGGCTGGACCCCCTGCATCGGGCCGCAGCTGGGCACGATCCTGTCGCTTGCCGCCTCCGAGGCGTCGGTGACCCGCGGCACCACCTTGCTGGGCTTCTACGCCGCGGGGCTGGGCATTCCGTTCCTGCTGGCGGCGATCTTCATCAACCGGGCGATGGGGCTGATGAACAGGCTCAAGCGCCATATGAAGCTGATCGAGCGGCTGATGGGGGGGCTGTTGTTGCTGGTGGGGATCATGCTGCTGACCGGCGCATTTGCCGATCTCAGCTATTGGTTGCTGGAAACCTTCCCCAGCCTGGCGGTATTGGGCTGATTTTCCCTAGATTTGCCTGATTTACCGCGTAGCCTGTCCCCGACCGCGTCAGGGGCAGGCCATGAATTCACAACCGCAGCAGACCGTCCGAAGCCGGCGGGTGTTCTATATTCCGGGCTATGATCCGATCCACCCGCGCCGGTATCGCGAATTGTACCGCAAGCAGTCGCGCGCGCAGGCGGCGGTGTCGGGCTATCGCATCGCGCTGACCCCCAAGACGGGGCCGGGGCCCTACGGCTGGGACGTAGAGGCCACCATCGAAGACGGCCGCGTCGATGCCCGGATCGAGGTGCTGGTCTGGTCCGACATCGTGCGCAATTCAATGTCGACGGGCATCGCCGCGACCTATCTGCAGATGCTGCAGACCGCCTGGATCTACATCACCTCGGGGGCGCTGTTCCGCCTGATGCGCCTGCGGAAAGGCCCGGTGATCGCAGCGCTTTACCCGGTGTTCTTTCTGCTGGCGCAATTGCTGGTCGCCCTGCTTTTGGCCTGGGCGGCGGGCGCGGCCCTGGCGGCGGTGCTGCCGCGCGCGCTCGCGATACCGGCGTGGCTGGCGGGCCTCGCGGTCCTCCCGCCGGTGCTGATGTGGTTTCGCAAGCACGACAACAAGGTCTTTGCCTATTATCTGATGCATGACTACGCCTATTCCGCCCGCACGCGCGGCGCCAATCCGCCCGAGCTGGAAGAGCGGATGCGCGATTTCACCCGGATCATCGCACAGGCCCTTGCAGAGGGGCCGGACGAGGTGCTGGTGGTGGGCCATTCCTCGGGCGCGCATCTGGCGGTGTCGATCCTGTCGGATCTGATCCGGGCGGGCGGTGTCGCGGCGGATGGGCCAAGGCTGTCGTTCCTGTCGCTGGGGCAGGTTGTGCCCATGGTCTCTTTTCTGCCGGAAGCCAAACGCTTGCGTGCCGATCTTCATTTTCTCTCTCAACGTTCGGAGCTGGCTTGGGTCGATGTGACCGCCCCGGGCGACGGCTGCGCCTTCGCGCTTTGCGACCCGGTCGCGGTCAGCGGCGTCTCGCCCGAGACGGGCAAGCGCTGGCCGCTCGTGATCTCCGCCGCCTTTACCCAGACCCTCAGCCCGGCGCGCTGGAAAGAACTGCGCTGGCGCTTTTTCCGCCTGCATTTTCAATATCTCTGCGCCTTCGACCGGCCCGGAGACTATGATTATTTCCGCATTACCGCCGGCCCGATGACATTGGCCGAACGCTTCAGCGGGCGCGCCGCATCCAAAAGTCGGATCGAAACCGCGGTTTCCCCGCATCGATCGATGGCCGCATGACCCCGCCCAAGCCCGCCGCCCGTTCCGGTCGCGTATCGCTTTGGCGTTATATGCGTCTGTTCCGGCAGGATATTCTGTCGGCGCAGCCTGCCAAGCACTACCGCGCCTGGATGGCGGAATTCCGTACGCCCTTTTTCCGGTCCTATCTCATCAACCAGCCCGAACTGGTGCGCGAGGTGCTCAAGGCGCGCCCGATGGAGTTTCCCAAGTCCGACCGGATCGGCGCGGGGTTGCGCCCGTTGCTGGGCAACTCGGTCTTCCTGACCAATGGCGCGACGTGGGAACGGCAGCGCCGCATCATCGACCCGGCGTTCGAGGGGGGGCGACTGCGCGATACTTTCCCCTCGATGTGGGAGGCGACGGAGGCCGCCGCGGCGCGGCTGGGGCAGGCGGCGGGCGCGGGCGCGGTGCTGGAGGTGGAGGCGCAGACCAGCCACGCGGCCGCCGACGTCATATTCCGCACGCTCTTTTCCATACCGATCGAGGACGAGACCGCGGCGCGGGTGTTCGACCAGTTTCGCGAACACCAGCGCACGCAACCGATCCTGAACCTCGCGGCCTTTCTGCCCGGCCCGCGCTGGATGCCGCGGTTTTTCAGCCGCGGCACCAAACGCACGGCGCGCGAAATCCGCGGGCTGATCCGCGCGCTGACCGACCGTCGCCGGGCCGCGATCGCCGCGGACCGCGCGCCCGACGATCTGGCGACCAAGATCATGACCACGCGCGACCCCGAGACCGGGGAGCTGTTCGATACCGAAGAGATGATCGACCAAGTCGCGATCTTTTTCCTGGCGGGCCATGAAACCAGCGCCTCGGCCCTGGCCTGGGGGCTTTACCTGATGGCGCTTTATCCGCAGGTGCAGGCCCGCGTGGCGGCGGAGGCCGAGGCCGCGTTCGAGGGGCGGACACCGGATTTCGCGCTGTTGTCAAAGCTGCCCTACACGCGCGACGTGTTCCGCGAGGTGCTGCGGCTTTATCCCCCCGTCCCGATGATGGTGCGCGAGGCGACCGGGCCGGAGCGTTTCCGCGACCGCGCCCTGCGGCCCGGCGCGCAGATCGTGCTGTCGCCATGGCATTTGCACCGGCACGAGCGGCTCTGGGACAATCCCGACGGCTTCGCCCCCGAACGATGGAAGACCGACAACGGCAAGCAGCGCCAGCGCGACGCCTATATCCCCTTCAGCGCGGGGAGGCGCGTCTGCACCGGCGCGGGTTTTGCCATGGCCGAGGGCGTGCTGCTGCTGGCGCGCCTGTGCCAGCGCTTTTCATTCGAGACGGTCGAGGGGCGGGTGCCGGTGCCGGTGGCACATCTGACGGTGCGCGCGCGCGACGGCATCTGGCTGCGCATCACTCCGCGCTAGGGCCGCGCGCAGCGGCATCGCGAAAGTGGCGCAGCACGTAAAGCCGGATCGCCGTGGCCAGCCCGGTATCAAGCCCGCGATCCGCGTCGATGCGCGCGGCCAGCACATTCAGCGGAATATTCGCGTCATCCGCGATCTGCTTGAACGCGTACCAAAAATCGTCCTCGAGGGACACCGATGTCCGGTGCCCCTTCAGGGTCAGGGAATGCTTGCGCGGCCGCTGGGTCATCGCGGCAGCGGCGTCGCCAAGCTGCTCATTCCTCCGACAGCTTCTTGCTGTCGAGCATCTTGCGTGCGGCGGCGCTTTGCGAGGCGGCGAGGATTTTCTGCGCCTTGCTCAGGCCGTGCTGCGCCGCGCGCTGGTCGGCCTCTTGCCGCGCCTGTTCCCGCTCGGCCCGTTTGCGCGCCTGGCGCAGGTTGACGATATCGCTCATGCGGGCTTGGGTCCGATCATCTGCTCGGGGCGCACGACACGGTCGAAGGTTTCCGCATCGACGAAGCCAAGGTTTATCGCCTCCTCCCGCAGGGTGGTGCCGTTCTTATGCGCGGTCTTGGCGACGGTGGTGGCGTTGTCATAGCCGATTTCCGGCGCGAGCGCGGTCACCAGCATCAGGGATTCGCGCATCAGCTTTTCGATACGGTCGCGATCCGCGCGGATGCCGCTGACGCAATTGTCGGTGAAGGCCGCCGCCGCATCGCCCAGCAACTGCATGGATTGCAACACGTTATAGGCTATCATCGGCTTGTAGACGTTCAGCTCGAAATGGCCCTGGCTGCCGGCAAAGCCCACGGCGGCGTCATTGCCGATGACATGGGCGCAAACCTGGGTCATCGCCTCGGCCTGGGTGGGGTTGACCTTGCCCGGCATGATCGACGATCCAGGCTCGTTTTCGGGCAGCATCAGCTCTCCCAGGCCGCAGCGGGGGCCGGAACCCAGCAGGCGGATGTCGTTGGCGATCTTGAAAAGGCCGGCCGCCACGGTCTTGAGCGTGCCCGACATCTGCACCATCGCGTCATGGCCTGCCAGCGCCTCGAACTTGTTGGGTGCGGTGACGAAGGGCAGGCCGGTGATCCGCGCCATGTTGGCGGCGACCTGTTCGCCCCAGCCCGCGACGGTGTTGAGCCCGGTGCCCACGGCGGTGCCGCCCTGCGCCAATTCGTGGATGTCGCCCAGTGCGGCCTTCACCCGTTCGATCGCCTTGCCGACCTGATGCGCGTAGCCGGAAAATTCCTGCGCCAGCGTCAGCGGCGTGGCGTCCATCGTGTGGGTGCGGCCGATCTTGATGACACCGTCGAATTCCCGCACCTTTGCGCAAAGCGCTTCATGCAGTTTCTCAAGCCCCGGCAGCAGCACGTCGCGCGCCGTCGTCGCGGTGGCGACATGCATCGCGGTCGGGAAGGTGTCGTTCGACGACTGGCCCATGTTCAGGTGATCGTTGGGATGCACGGGGTCCTTGCTGCCGATGGTGCCGCCCAGCAGTTCGATGGCCCGGTTCGCGATGACCTCGTTGGCGTTCATGTTGGACTGCGTGCCCGACCCGGTCTGCCAGACCACCAGCGGGAAGTTGCCGTCGAGCTTGCCGTCGATGACCTCCTGCGCGGCGGTGGTGATGGCCTCCGCCAGCCTGGCGTCGAGCTTGCCGTTTTCGGCATTGGCCTCTGCGCAGGCCTTCTTGATCACACCCAGGGCGCGGACGATGGCGACGGGCTGACGTTCCCATCCGATGGGGAAATTCATGATGGAGCGCTGTGTCTGCGCGCCCCAGTACTTGTCGGCGGGCACCTCCAGCGGGCCGAAGCTGTCGGTCTCGGTACGGGTCGCGGTCATGGGCAAGCTCCTTGGGGTCGTTGCCACAGGGCTATACGCAACCCGCCGCGCAAGGGCAATTCAAAGCCGTGGACGGGCAGGGCGGAACGAGCGGAAAAACCGCGCCGCCTCCTATTTGCGGAAGCTGTCGAGACTGACGATTTCGGCTTCCTTTTCGGAGGGCGAATGCGCTTCGTCATCTTCGTCATCGTCATCGTCGATTTCGACGATATGCAGATCATCGTCCTCATCGGTGCGCGCGTCGGACTGACGGTCGAACCGCAGGCCGAATTCCACCGAAGGATCGACAAAGGTCTGCATCGAGTCGAAAGGCACGTAAAGCGCCACCGGCTGATCGCCGAAGTTCAGCGTGACATGAAAGCCCTCATCCTCGACGATAAGATCCTCGAACCAATGCTGGATCACGATCGTGATCTCTTCGGGATAGCGCTCCTTCAGCCATTCGGTCATGCCCACGCGCGGGTGCGTCGTGTCATAGGTGATGAAGAAATGATGCTCCCCCGGCAGGCCGTTCCGGCCCACATCCGTCAACACGTCGGAGATCAGCCGACGCATGGCGCGGTGCATCAGGTTTCCGTAATCAATCTGGCGCGACATCCGGGCCCATCCCTTGTTCAACTGCCTTAACCATAGTTGATTCTGACTCAGATGAAAGGGGATGCGAGGGCGGATGTCGCGCGCCCGATCAAGCCTGTGCCCCGAGCTTGTGCCCGCGGCGCGAACGGCATGGCGAAACGACAGGGGAAGGCAGAGGGGCGGGGGTGTCCGGCCAGGGCGCGGGAATTGAAGTGCAGGCTTCTGTTGCCAGGTGCCTGCGGACCCCGCCTTACGCTGCTAGGCGCAAGGGCTTAGGTTCGGTGTTACGCACAGCTTACGCTGCGAGTGCGACCGGAGCTTTGTTGTCATTTGCAACTAGCTTTGATGTACCGATAACGGTGGTAACTCACCGGGACAAAGCAAACACCTTTAGACGTTCGTCGATCCTGTTTCGGCCCCATGATCCCCAAATGAAGGATGTTGGTGGAGCCGCCGGGTACCGCCCCCGGGTCCGATCCGCTTATTACGTGCGCGTTTATGCCCATAGCTCCCTTGCGGAAGCAGGTTTAATATAGGCGCTGTGGCGCGGATGAGAAGGGGCAAACGCAACTTTCCCGCAGACAGCTTTCCCGGCCCGCGCGACGCCTCCGGCGGGAGTATTTTTCCAAGAAGAACGCCCGCCCGCTTTCGCTCACGCGTGAGGAACGCGTGATTTCCGATGCGCGCGCCGCTGCCGGATCGCATGGAACAGACCGACGGTATAATCCTGCAACTGCCCGAGCGCCGTCAGAATGGCCTCCGCATCGCGCCGGTCCAGCGCGGCGGCGACATCGGCGTGCAGGCCCACGATCCTGCCGCGCGAGCGCCCGGTGAAGGTGATCATGTTCATCAGGGGCTGCATCGCCTCCACCGCGCCGGACAAGTGGAAGGTGAGAACCGGGTTCGCCGCCGCCTCAACCAGGGTCCGGTGAAAGCGCACGTCGGAGGCGCAGAACCCCTCGTCTGACAGATCCGCGCGGCGCTGGATCGCGATTTCCTCGTGCAGACGTTCCAGATGCGATGCGCCGCGCCGCTCGGCGCCAAGCGGGGCGCAGGCGCGCTCCAGCGCATAGCGGGCCTCGCAGGCGGTCTCGAAACTGACGTCGTTCATCGACAGGAGCAGCGTGGAGGTGGTGACCAGCTGGTCGCAGGCCTGCCGGTAGGTCAGGCGGTTGACGAAAGCGCCCCCCGCCGCGCCGCGCCGGGTGCGGATCAGATTCTGGGCGGCCAGCCGCTTGAGCGCCTCCCGCACCGTGGGGCGGGAGACGCGGAACCGCTCCGCCAGCTCAGCTTCCGAAGGCAGCCTTTCGCCGATGTCCAGACCGCCCGAGACGATCGCGGCATGGATTGCCGCTGCGATCTGGATGGACAGGTCCTGATCGGATGCCAGTTCGTATTTCATGAGCTCACGCGCGGGCTGATCTGCGGCTTCGATTAAATGTTTGACAATTGCCAGTGCTGCCGTGTTACGACTTCGGCAAGGTTCACGCAATGCTTGAGGGGGCGATGTCGGTTTCGTTTCGTACCATTGCGTGGCTGTCGCTTTTCGGCGCGATCCTGGCCGCCTGGGCCGCCCTTTACGGCATGGCGCAGATGTCCGGCCTGTCGGTCCTGGGGATCGCCTACGGTCCCAACGCGATGCCGCTCGAAGGCTGGCGCCTGCTGTTCGGCATGTGGGGGCTGATGATGCTGGCCATGATGATGCCCACTCTGGTGCCCGCGCTGTCGGTCTATGATGACCTGATCCGCGCCGCGGATGGCACAAGGGCGGGATGGATCGGAGTGGCGCTCGGCTATTTCGCGATATGGCTGATCTTTGCCGCCGGAATCGCCGCGGTGCAGGAGGCTCTGCTGAGGGCAGGGGTGATCGACCTGCTTGGTCGGCCGGTGTCGGGCTGGCTGGCGGCAATGCTGCTGATCGGCACGGGCGCCTATCAGTTCACGCTCGGCAAGCAGGTCTGCCACAAGGTCTGCCACAGCCCGACGTTGTGGTTTCTGGGCCGCTGGTCGCCGGGGCTGAGCGGCGGAATGCGCATGGGCGCGGGCCTGGGCAGCTATTGCGTGGCCTGCTGCTGGGGCTTCATGGCGCTCGGGTTCGCGGGCGGCACGATGAATCTGCTGTGGATGGGACTGGCGACGCTGTTCATGGTGCTGGAAAAGCTGCCCTACCTGGGTCACGCGGTGATCCGCCCGCTCGGCGCCGCGCTGATCGCGGCGGGTCTGGGCGTGGCGGGTTGGATGCTGGCGACACTTTCATGAGCGAGGGATCAGACATGGTAGATCGAGCACAGCCGAAGCCCGGCGGCAGCGGCGAGGATCCCGCACCCGCCCCCCGCTGGGCCATCGAGGGGGAGCTGTTTCTCAACTGTTCCTGCACGGTGTTCTGCCCCTGCGTGGTCAGCCTTGGCGCGCATCCGCCGACCGAGGGGCATTGCCACACATGGATGGCGGTCGCGATCGACAAGGGACACTACGGCGACGCGGATCTGGCGGGGCTGAACATCGGCCTGCTGGTGGATATTCCGGGCCGCATGTCGGAAGGCAACTGGAAGGTCGCCGCCTATATCGACGAAACCGCGAGCGACGCGGCCTATGAGGGTCTGCTCGCCATCTTTTCCGGCGCGGCGGGCGGCACGACCGGGCTCTTCACCATGCTGGTCAGCGAGATCATCGGCGCCGGCCGTGCCCCGGTGAGCATCACGCGCGACGGCAGGCGGCGCAGCATCACCGTAGGACGCAAGATCAGTGGCGAGATCGAGATGCTCGAAGGGGCGGATGCCGATCACCCCGTCATGATCTCCAATTCCCGCTACTGGATGGGGCCCGACGTGATCGCCGCGCGCGGGCTGCGATCGCGGGTCCGCGATCATGGGCGGGTCTGGGATTTCGATGGCAAATCGGCCGAGATCTGCCCGATCAGCTGGTCCGGTCCCGCCAAGCGCAGGGCCTGAGCCCGCGCGCCTTGAGGCAAGTATCCGTATCTGACGGAAATCAAAGGAGAGAAACCATGTTCAACGCATTGGTCGTGCGCAAGGACGACGCTGGAAAAACCGCCGCCGCCGTCGAGCAGCTGGATGTCGGGCAATTGCCCGAGGCCGAAGTGACGGTCGCGGTGGAATATTCCACCCTCAACTACAAGGACGGTCTGTGCATCGGCCCTGGCGGCGGACTGGTGCGCAACTATCCGCATGTGCCCGGCATCGACTTTGCCGGAACGGTCGAGGCGAGCGACGATCCGCGCTACGCGCCGGGCGACAAGGTGGTCCTGACCGGCTGGCGCGTCGGAGAAGCGCACTGGGGCGGCTATTCGCAAAAGGCGCGCGTCAAGGCCGATTGGCTGGTTCCGCTGCCCGAGGGGCTGGACACGCGCCAGGCGATGGCGGTGGGCACCGCGGGGTTCACCGCGATGCTGGCCGTCATGGCGCTGGAAGACCACGGCCTGAGCCCCGGGCAGGACCCCGTCCTGGTCACCGGGGCCTCCGGCGGTGTGGGCTCGGTTGCCACGGCGATCCTGGCGCAGCTCGGCCATGAGGTCGCGGCGGTGACGGGCAGGCCCGAGTCGGGCGACTACCTGCGCGATCTCGGCGCCACGAAGATCGTGGCGCGCGAGGATCTGGCCGAGACCGTCAAACGCCCGCTGGAGGCCGAAACCTGGGCGGGCTGCATCGACGCCGTGGGCGGGGCCATGCTGGCGCGTGTCCTCGGCCAGATGAAATACGGCACCTCGGTCGCGGCCGTCGGCCTGGCCGGCGGCGCGGCCCTGCCTGCGACCGTCGTGCCCTTCCTGCTGCGCGGCGTGAACCTGCTGGGCATCGACAGCGTGATGCAGCCCTTCGACAACCGAGAGCGCGCCTGGCAGCGTATCGCGCGCGATCTGCCGCTGAGCAAACTGGACTCCATGATCCGGCCCGCCACCCTGAGCGATCTGCCAAAGCTGGGCGGCGACATTCTGAAGGGCCAGATCCGCGGCCGCGTCCTCGTCGATGTGAACGCCTGAGAAGAGAAGATCGGCCTCCGGCGGGAGTATTTTGCCCAAGAAGAAGCCCGCGACCCCGCGCCTTCTTCTGGCCGAAAATATCCCCGCCGGAGGCATGGATCTGTCCGATCCGCAACGCAGCCACAGAGCCGCGCGGGCGGGACGACTTTCTGGAAAACGGGGGCGTGGCGGAGAGGCAGGGATTAGAACCCTGGGAACCCGTGAAGGCTCAACGGTTTTCGAGACCGTTTTCAGCCGATTCTGGCGCACAAAACTCCTTATTTTATTGGATCATTGGCAGCAAGATGCGCGATATTGGCATCCTCGGCGGGGTAGGGCGGCATAGTTGGACGGCATAGTGCCAGTGCTCTCCCATCGCGAGAGGAAGGCGTGCGAGGCCGGACGATATTGCTGATGGCTGGAGATCCTTCACCCTCATGCAATGCCAGTCAGGCAAGCTTCGAACCGAACTGTGGCCGGAGATCAGATTAGGTGCTTGCAATGAGCTATGGCTCGCCGCCATCGGCCCAAAGCCGACGTCTGTTCCAGTCGCAGTGAATGGCGGATCTGCCGACGTAATTGATGTTTGGGATAGCCTACTGATGGATCGGGCGTTATGTCGCCCGACCTCTATTTGCGCGTCAGACCTCTACGACCACCTTGCCTATTGCTTGACCGCTTTGCAGCTTGGCATAGGCATCGCCGGTCTGATTGAGCGCGAAGGCCGGCGTGTCCAACAGGGGCTTCACGGTGCCGTCGTCTACCAGCTTGGCGAGGTCCGCGAGGATCTGCCCGTGCACCTCGCGTCGGACGTCGTGCAGCATAGGCAGCAGCATGAAGACGATGTGCAGCGACAGGCCCTTGAAGTGGGCGGGGGCAAGGTCGATCTCCGAAAGAGCGACCGTTGTGACGACATGGGCGTTCAGCGCGGCGGCTGCGAAGGAGTTCGCGAGGTTTGCCCCGCCGACCGTGTCGAAAACCGCGTCAAAGCCGGCGCCGCTGGTATGGCTGCCGACATAAGCGTCGACCTCCTCGGACTTGAAGTCGATGGATCGGGCGCCGTAGCCCTTAATCACCGACATCTGTTCGGCGCCGGTGCCTGTCGAGGAAACCTCTGCACCGAGGTGACGGGCCAGCTGCACGGCGACATGACCGACACCCCCGGCGCCGCCCTGAACCAGCACCTTCTGTCCCGAGGAGACGCCGGCACGCTCCAGCCCCTCCCAGGCGGTGATGCCCACCAGCGGCAGGGCGGCGGCCTCGCGCATGGAGAGCGACCTGGGTTTGTGCGCGATGAGTCGTGCGTCGGCGGGAATGAACTCGGCCAGCGCCCCCTGAAGGTCAGCCAGGCCGCCGGCGCAGCCATAGACCTCGTCGCCAACGGCATAGCCGGTGACTTCCTCGCCGACCTCCTCGACAATACCTGCGAAGTCCATGCCCAGCACGGCGGGCAACTCGGGCGACAGGGGCAGGTCGGTGCCCATGTCCTTGATCATCGTATCGATGGTGTTGACGCTAGTCGCTTTGACACGGACGAGCACCTGGCCGTGGCCGGCCATGGGACGCGGCTGCTCGACTTCGGTGAAGGTCGCCTCCGGCCCGTAGGCGGTTAAAGTCATGGCTTTCATCGGTTTCTCCTATGTTCTGTGTTGAAAGAAACATACAGGCTCGCGGATCTCGACATAACCGAGCAGGAATTGAGTTCAGTTTTCGTGTTTCAGATATAGTTGAGCCCGGCACCGTGGGCTGACGCAGCCCGTCCTCAACCTGTCTCAAACTGCCTCACCGCGAGATAATTAAGGCCTCGCAGCGCCGTCAGCGACAGGAAGAGATTGTCGACTCCTGCGGCCCAGCAAACCGCTTTCCCCAGCGGTCAAGGCGGGAGTCCCGCCACACATGAAAGGGAGGAACACATGGCGCCGAGGCGATGAACCTCGCCGCCGCCTGGAACACGCCCTTCGTCTGCGTGATCAAGAACAAAGTCTGGCCGCGGACACCGAATCCTATCTTCAGGTTTCAGTCGCCATGTCGGTGAGCGCGCGGATGGCGGCCATCACCTCGGCCACGTGGTCCGGGGCGTCTGCCGCCGCGTTGGGCGGGGCAAAGCGGCCTGCGTCGTTGTCGAAGTAGCGGCCCGATGCGTCGGCGAATTCCTTCGACAGGGCCGCGCGGGTCAGTATGTCCGCGCCGATCGACAGGTCGTTGCCCGCGATGCCGAAGCCCTCCTTGACCATCTTCGAAGCAAGCAGCGAGCCCGGATTGACGGCGATGAAGACCGGGCCCTGAGCATGCGCGCGGGCCAGTTCCTGCGTCCAGATCGTGATCGCCAGCTTGCTCTGCGCATAGGCCTCCATGTCGCTGAGACTGCGTTCGCCGCGCAAGGCGGCCACGTCCACGGGGGCCTGCGCGGCCGAGGAGAGGTTCACGACCCGGCCGTCCTCGGGCAGGATCGGCAAGAGCTCTCGGGTCAGCACCCACGGCGCCAGCGTGTTGACGACGAACCGCAGGTCCAGCCCGGCATCCGTCCGGGTCTGCCGGGCCTTCAGCACGCCCGCGTTGTTTATCAGCACGTCCAGCCGCTCATGCCGCGCGCGGACCTCCTCCGCGAAGGAGGCCACCGCAGAAAGGTCCGACAAATCGGCGCGGTAGGTCTCCGGATCGCCGTCTACCTGCTCGGCGGCGGCCTCAAGCTTGTCGGCGCTCCGGCCATGGAGCAGCACATTGTGCCCATCAGCGACGAGCGTCTTGGCCGTCAGCAGGCCTATGCCGTCCGTGGCGCCGGTGATCAGAATGGTCTTGGGCATGTCGTCTCCTTACGGGTGAAAGTCCGGCAGGATCTCGTCCGCCAATCGCTTCATCGTGTCTTCGGTATCCGCCCCGTCGAACCGCAGGTTCAGGGCGACGTGGTTGATGCCGAGGGCGCGGATCTCTTCGAGGTAGCGTTGCAGGTAGTCGGTGCCAGAGCGGAAGCCGAGGTGGATCGGACTCGGTGCCGCATCCTTCTGCGCGACGAGGTCGACGTAGAGCGATTGCATCACCGGTTTGTCCGGCAGCCCCGCCTCGGCGATACGTTCGCGGTAAGCGCCCACAACCCTGCCTTGCGTGGCTGCATCGCGCGGGTAGGTCATCCAGCCGTCGCCGTTTCGCGCGACCCAGTCGGGCGCCTGCTGGCTGCCACCGGTGATCAGCAACGGCAGCCGCCCGGCGGAGGGTTTGGGCAGCATGTCGATCCCGCCGGAGAGCGTCCCTTGCGCGGTTTCAGCACGCGGGTAGGTCTCAGCCATTGCCCGGATGTAATCCACGCTGTCGCGGAACCTGTTGCCGCGATCCTCGAAGCTCATGCCCAGGGCCGGGTATTCGTCCGGCCGGTCGCCCGAGGCCACGCCCAGCAGCAACCGCCCGCCCGAAAGCACATCGGCCGAGGCCGCCGCCTTGGCCACATGCGCCGGGTGGTGCAGGGGCAGCACGATGCTCGCCACTCCCAGCGCGATCTCGCGCGTCGCGCCTGCCAGTGCGCCGAGGTAGACGAAGGGGTCGAAGATCTGCCCCGCATCCCCGAAGGAGGGCACATTGAACGGCACGTCCCGCAACCAGAGCGCCGAGAAGCCCAGGTCGTCGGCCAGCTGCGCCCGCTCGATATGGCGGGTCATGTCGGGCACGGGATCGTTG
Source organism: Brevirhabdus sp. (assembly GCF_052826345.1). Classification (NCBI taxonomy): domain Bacteria; kingdom Pseudomonadati; phylum Pseudomonadota; class Alphaproteobacteria; order Rhodobacterales; family Paracoccaceae; genus Brevirhabdus; species Brevirhabdus sp. The sequence continues at coordinate 19,378 of NZ_JBRBUA010000091.1, forward strand.
CCATGCGTCTCCAGCGGGGCGACGAGGCCGATACTCAGCTGCCCGGGCCGGAAGGTCGCGTTATAAGCCCGGTTCAGCGGGGCGAAGCCAGTGTGTTGCACAGTGTCCTTCACAATTTCTCTCCTCATCACGCTTGGCCGATGGATCGAACCTATACCTTGCGAAGCGGCCATAAATCCGGGCATACCGGATTTGATTTTTCGGCTTCGGGATATAATCGACGTGGATACCGACAACCTGCGCCTTTTCGTCATGGCAGCCGACCGGCTGAACATCTCGGCCGCGGGGCGCGAGCTGGGCCTTGCGCCAGCGGTGGCCAGCGCCCGGCTCGCCAAGCTCGAGCAGGAGCTCGGGGTCGAGTTGCTGCGGCGCACCACGCGCAAGGTCTCCCTCTCGCTCGATGGTGCGGATTTCCTGCCCTACGCCCGCGAGATACTCGCCCAGGCGGATGCGGCCCTTGGAGCGCTCGGCGGGACAAACCCCGGCCCCAAGGGCACCCTGCGGTTCGCGGCACCGAGCAGCTTCGCACAGTTGCACATTATGCCGCTCCTGCCGGAATTCAATGAGGCATATCCCGACCTCACTCTCGACCTGCGCCTTTCCGACACGCGCTTCGACGCGATCGAGGGCAGCTTCGACCTCGCCCTGCGGAGCGGGCCGCTTGCAAACAGCAGCTTGAAGGGCCGCAAGCTGGCCGATGACACTCGCATCCTCTGCGCCTCGCCTGCCTATCTCGAGAGATGCGGCACCCCGGGGACCCCCGTGGATCTCCGGGGCCATGCGTTCATCGCCTGGGGCGGTCTCGAACCACGTGAACTCGCAAACACGCAGGGCGAGACGGCGGTGCTGGACCCGGCAAGCATGACCTGCCGGACGATCCTCGACGACGGTGACGCGCAGCGCGAGGCGACGCTGGCGGGGGCTGGTCTGTCGATGAACTCCCTTTGGAATGTTGCCGGCGAGATTGCAGCGGGCCGCCTGATGCGCGTCCTACCCGAGTGGAAGATGAACGACCGATCGGTGCTGTGGCTAATCTATCCCCGCACCAACGTGCTGACGCCAAAGACCCGCCTATTCATGGATTTCCTGATCGCGAAATTGGGTAATCGTTCCGAATGGAGCGAATGAAGAAGCCGAGACATCACCCCTCCGGAATTTCCTCACGCGCCATGCCGAGTAGCCACTCCATCACCCGAAATGCCGCCTCGGATGCACCCTGACGAGGCAAGAGGGCATAGAAGTCCTGTCCCCCCTCCAGTGCGGCTTGGACAGCACGCACCAGGCGACCCCCGTGAAGGTCACGCTGCACAAGGAAGCGGCTGGCCAGGGCGACACCCTGACCGGCCAAGGCTGCGTCAAGGCTCAGGGTCGTCTGGCTGAAGTGCAGCCCGCGTGGCGGCGTCGGCACGTATTCGAAGGCCATCTCAAGGAACCGCGGCCAGAGATCGTGAGCATCGTGCAGCAGGGTCATACGGGACAGTGTGGCCGCATCGATGGGAAGGTTGTCCGGGGCCGTGAGCTGCGGCGAGCAGACTGCGACGACCTGTTGCGGGAACAGCAGCTCGGCACGCAGACTCGCCCCGAACGGCGTGCGCCCCTGCCGAACCGCAAGGTCTATGCCATCGGCATGGAAGCTCATGACCCGCTCGGTCGCGGTGATCCGGAGGTCGATTCCCGGGTAGGCCTCGGTGAATTCGGCGAGCCTCGGGATAAGCCATTTCGAGGCGAAGGTCGGGGTCACGCTGATCGTCACACGCGAGGGCGTGTCCAGGAGCGCACCGGTCGCGTCTGAGAGCTGGGTGAAGGCACGGGAGACCGCAGCATGGTAGGTCCCCCCTTCTTCTGTGAGGCTAAGCCCCCGCGGCTCACGCAGGAACAGGCGCAGGCCGAGATGTTCCTCGAGCCCGCGCACTTGCTGCGCCACGGCGCCCTGCGTCACGCCCAGTTCCTCCGCCGCTGCGCGGAAGGACAGCTGCCTGCCGGCAGCCGAGAAAGCTCGCAGGCCGTTCAGGGACGGAAGATTAGCTTCGCTCATCACGATAGTTCTACTACACCCACGCAACAGTTGCGCTTAGCTGGTCGCATGCGCCTCTTCCACGTATCTGAGCTACTCCCCGTCTCTTGGACAGGATCTGGCATGATTTAAGCTACTCGTTGCACCTGCTGACCGGGTTGGTTGCTATCATTTCTCTGCCAATAGACCAGCGCCGGAGGCTGGCCGCCCA
>NZ_JBRBUA010000092.1:0-17447 GCF_052826345.1 Brevirhabdus sp.
AATGGTGCCCGGGGGCGGAATCGAACCACCGACACGAGGATTTTCAATCCACTGCTCTACCCCTGAGCTACCCGGGCACGGGTTGCGCTGTTGCGCTGGGGTGGCGTCGTTCTAGGCGAGGCGTTCGGTGCTGTCCAGAGGCGAATGCTTGGAAAATCGCGCAAATTTCAGTGCAGCTTGCGGCGTGCCGCGGCGGAGGGGACATCGATGCCGGCCTCCGTCCGTTCGAGGGCGGCCTCGATGTCGTCGGGGTCGGTCGAGGGGATGGCGTAGCCGCCGGTCATCCAGCGCCCCAGGTCGATGTCGGCGCAGCGGCGCGAGCAGAAGGGGCGGTACTTGGGGTCGGCGGCGCGCTTGCAAATCGGACAGTTCATCGGGGCCAGCTTTCCTTCAGGGGCAGACGGTCGCGCTTGCGCTGAAGCTCGAAGTTGCCGAGCGGCGTCCACCCGGCCAGCGAGCACTCCCCGCCGTCGGCGCGAAAGGCCGCGCCCAGGACCTGTTCCAGCGTGCGCCGGTCCTTCTTGGCCAGCGGGGCGAAGTCGATCAGGATCTGGCCGCCCAGTCCCTTCAGCCGCAGCAGGCGGGGCAAGGCGCGGGCGGCGGCGATATTGGCCTTGAGCGCGGCGGCGGGCGATGTGTCGCCGCCGGTGTTCACATCCACCGCCGTCAGCGCGCGGGTGGGCTCGATGAAGAGGACGGCGCCGCCGGGCAGATCGTGGCGCGCGGCCAGCAGGCTGTCCACGGCTTCCAGCACGCCGTGATCGGCAAAGGCGCCCTCGGCCGGGCCTACGATCTGGTCGGGCGCGGGGTCGGACCAGTCGCGCCAGGCCAACATATGCGCGTCGGGCGCATCGACCAGCAATTCGGGTGCGCCCGCCGTATCGGCCAGCACGGCCAGCGCCAGATCGCGCTGGCGGGCGATGTCGGCGGCGATATCATCGGGGTCGGCATGGGCGGCGGCGCTGCGCAGGATCAGGCCGAACCGACGGTCTTCGGCGGCGGCATCCATCAGATCATGCGCGATTTCCAGCAGGCTGTCGCGCAGGTCGTCATCGCGGATGGACCGCGCGATGTTGATGCCGGGCGCGCCGGGGGTGACAATCGCAAGCTGTCCCTTGAACAGCAGGCGCGTGCTGACGGGCAGCGCCTTGCCCTTTTCCGCCGTGCCGGTGACCTGCACCAGCAGCGGCTGGCCGGGGCTCAGCCCGCGGCTTTGCTTGAGAAAGCCGCTATGCCCGCCCGGCAGGCGCAGCATGGACCCGCCCTGCCCCTTCATCGGGCGATCGACGATGCCGCGAAAGATGGCGCCCACGCCGTCGGCCGCGCCCTCGGGCGGGTCGATCAGCAGATCCTCGATCCGGCCATCCACCATCAGCGCGGCGGCGCCGCGCCCCGCGATGCGGTCCAGAACGATCATCCTGCCTATCATGGCGTCCCCTGTCGGTTCTGGTCGGGCATCAGCCCCGCCGCGCGCAGCAATGTGGCGGTTTCCGCCAGCGGCAGCCCCACCACCGCGCTGAACGACCCGCTGATCCACGGGATCAGCGCACCGGCGGGTCCTTGGATGGCGTAGCCGCCCGCCTTGCCGCGCCAGTCATCGGTGGCAAGATAGGCGTTCAGTTCCAGATCGGACAGCCGCTTCATCTTGACGGCGGTGACGACATCGCGCTGCCAGACCCGCTCGGCGGTGCGCAGGGCGATGGCCGTGACCACCCGGTGGCGGCGACCGGAAAGGCGCAGCAGGAATTCGGCCGCCTCGCCCGCGTTGCGCGGCTTGCCCATGATCCGCCGCCCCAGCGCCACGGTGGTATCGGCGCAAAGAACGGCCTCATCCGGTGCCAGGGCCACGGCGGCGGCTTTCTCGCTGGCCATGCGGCCGCAATAGGGGCGCGGCAACTCGCCTGGGGCCGGGGTTTCATCGATGTCGGGGGCGCGGATGTCGTGCGGAACGATCCCGATCTGTGCCAGAAGCTCCAGCCGCCGCGGGCTGCCGGAGCCGAGAACCAGACGCATGGGCCTTACTTGAAGCGGTAGTTGATGCGACCCTTGGTCAGGTCGTAGGGGGTCATCTCGACCTGAACCTTGTCGCCTGCAAGGACGCGGATGCGGTTCTTGCGCATCTTGCCTGCCGTATGCGCGATGATCTCATGGCCGTTTTCCAGCTCGACCCGGAATGTCGCGTTCGGCAAGAGTTCCTTAACGACACCGGGAAATTCGAGCAGTTCTTCCTTGGCCATGTTCACTCCATAATTATTAACCCGTTCTTCGGGCGTGCCACTAAATGCGCCCGTTCAGAAAGGTTTTCAAGGCCGGATCACGCTGTTTCGCCGATTGTGACCGCCCCCACCCCTGCATCAGGACGCGTAAAGGGCAAAAATCGGCCTGTCGCGCTGCCCTCAGCCGGTTGCGGCGGCGTCGGGGGGGCCGAAACGGCTGACGATCCGCTCCCGGATCTGTTCGCGGGTCTGGCGATAGGCCGCCAGCTTGGCCTCGCGTGATTCGCCCAGCCCCGTCGGATCGAGGACCGGCCAGTATTCGACATCCAGGTGAAAGTAGCGCGTCATTTCCAGCGCCTGCCGCTGACTGGCGGGCGACAGCGCCACGACCAGATCGAACCCCGACAGATCGTCGCCCCATTCCTGCATCTCGTCGAAGCTGCGCGCGCGGTGGCGGTCCAGTTCCACCCCGATCTCGCGGCAGACGGCGATCGAGAAACCGTCGATTTCCATATCGTTGCGCACCCCCGCCGACTGGATATAGGCGGCATGGCCGTAGAAAGCCTTCATCATGCCCTCGGCCATGGGGGAGCGGACGGCATTGTGGTCGCAGCAGAACAGAACCGAAGAGGGCAGATCCGCCACCTCAGCCCCCGAAATGCAGGACGCAGATCAGGGTGAACAGGCGGCGCGCGGTGTCTATGTCGACCTCGGCCTTGCCGGAAAGGCGTTCCTGCAAGACGCGCGCCCCCTCGTTGTGGATGCCGCGCCGGGCCATGTCGATCGCCTCGATCTGGCTGGGGGGCCGCTTCTTGACCGCGTCGAAGTAGCTTTCGCAGATCTGGAAGTAATCCTTCACCACCTGGCGAAAGGGCCCCAGCGACAGGTGAAAGGCCCCGGCGGGATCTTCGGCCTCGGTCGTCAGATCGAAGACCAGGTGGCGTTCGCGTATCGCGAGGCTGAGCCGGTAGGGCCCGTCGGGCACCGTCCGGTCGGCGCGCGCGGGCAGATGGAAGGAGTTGTCCTCCAGCAGATCGAAAATCGCCACGCGGCGTTCCTGCTCGATCTCCGCGGTGGGCGGCGGCAGGTTGGAATCGTCCAGCTGCACGTGGATCAGGCGCCCGGTCATCGGGCGGGTCCGTTCAGCCGGTCGAGGCGGGCCCGCACCGACAGGCCGTGCGCCTCCAGGCTTTCGGAACGCGCCAGCCGTTCCGCGGCCGGGCCGACCGAGGACAGCGCCTGCGGCGTCATGCGTGCCAGCGTCGTGCGTTTCATGAAATCCAGCACCGACAACCCCGAGGAGAACCGCGCCGAGCGCGCCGTGGGCAGCACGTGGTTCGGCCCGCCCACGTAATCGCCGATCGCTTCGGGCGTCCAGGCGCCCAGAAAGATCGCGCCCGCGTGGCTGATGCGGTCGGCCAGCGCCTCGGGCTCGGCCACGCAAAGTTCCAGATGTTCGGGCGCGATGCGGTCGGCCAGCGCGGCCGCCTGCGCCAGATCGGACACGGTGATGACGGCGCCGAAATCGCGCCAGCTTGCGGCGGCGATGGCGCGCCGGTCCAGGGTCTGCAACCGCGCCTCGACGGCCTGCGCCACGGCGCGGCCGAAATCGGCGTCGTCGGTGATCAGCAGCGATTGCGCGCTTTCGTCGTGTTCGGCCTGGCTCAGCAGATCGAGCGCGATCCAGTCGGGATCGTTGTCGGCATCCGCGATGACCAGGATTTCCGACGGGCCGGCGATCATGTCGATGCCCACCTTGCCGAAGACCCGCCGTTTCGCGGCGGCGACAAAGGCGTTGCCCGGCCCGGTGATCTTGTCCACCGGCGTCACGGTCTGCGTGCCATAGGCCAGCGCCGCGATCGCCTGCGCGCCGCCGAGGCGATAGACCGTATCCACCCCCGACAGCTGTGCGGCCAGCAGGACCAGCGGGTTGACCACGCCATCGGGCGTCGGCACCGTCACCACCAGCCGCTGCACCCCCGCCACCTGCGCGGGGATCGCGTTCATCAGCACCGACGAGGGATAAGAGGCAAGCCCGCCCGGCACGTAAAGCCCCGCCGCCGATACCGGCCCCCAGCGCCAGCCCAGCGTGGCGCCGGCCGCGTCGGTCCAGCTTTCGTCCTGCGGCAGCTGGCGCTCATGATAGGCCCGGATGCGCGCCGCCGCCTGTTCCAGCGCGGCGCGGTCCTCGGCGCTGACACGAGCGCAATTCGCGTCGATCTCGGCCTGCGAGAACGCCAGCGTCTGCGGCGTCAGGGCCTGCCTGTCGAATTGTTCGGTCAACGCGATCAGCGCGGCGTCGCCCTCGGCGCGCACCCGCGCGATGATCGCGGCGACGGTGTCATCCACGTCGGGCGCATCCTCGCGCTTGGCGCCCAGCAGGGCGGCGAAATTGGCCTCGAACGCGGGATCGGCGGCATCCAGAAACTGTGCCATGGGCTTATTCCGGGTGCCGCGGCGCCTGCCCCGACGGCGCGCCGTAAGGGCGCGTCACGTCACGCAGCGAGACATCGAGACACTCCACCTCCAGCGCGATTTCCCCGTCCCCGGCCAGCACCAGGACCACCCGTCCGGCGCCATCCTGTCCGGGATGGAATTCCAGCGACAGCAGCGACAGGACCAGATCCTTGTCGGCACGGTCCACGCCCTGCGACGACACGCCCATCACGCCGTGAAAGGCCAGCACGCATTGCACGCGCTCATAACCGCGCCCGCGCCGTTCGGCGGCGTCGCGGTCTTCCCAGCGAAAGCGGTTGACCAGCAGCGCGAAACGCCTTTGCCGCCGCTCCCATTTCATTTCGGTGATCGGAAAGACCGCGTCCTGCACCAGCGACGAGATGACCGGCAGATCCTCGGCTTCGATTGCCATCAGGCGCAGCGGACGATCCTGACCTTCGGTAAAAGTGGCGTCTCTGGTCATTTCGTGGATACCCTTTCGACCTGCGCGCCGCAGGCGCTCAGCTTGGCTTCCAGCCGCTCGTAGCCGCGATCCAGGTGATAGACCCGCCCCACGAGCGTCTCGCCCTCGGCCGCCAGGCCCGCGAGGATCAGCGACACCGAAGCGCGCAGATCGGTCGCCATCACCTTGGCGCCGCGCAGCTTTTCCACGCCGTGCACCGTGGCGGTGCCGCCATGCACGTCGATGCGCGCGCCCATGCGCATCAGTTCGGGCGCATGCATGAAGCGGTTTTCGAAGATACGTTCCTCCAGCACGCTGGTGCCCTCGGCGGTGCACATCAGCGCCATCATCTGTGCCTGCAGGTCGGTGGGAAAGCCGGGGAAGGGTTCGGTCACGACATCCACGGCGCCGATCCGCCCGTTCTTGCGGCTGACCTTGAGGCCCTTTTCGGTTTCGGTGACCGACACGCCCGCGGCGTCCAGCTTTTCGCAGAATGCCTCGACCAGATCGATGCGCCCGCCCAGCAGCTCGACCTCGCCGCCGGCGATGGCGGGGGCCAGCATGTAGGTGCCCAGCTCGATCCGGTCGGCCACCACGGGATGCGTGGCCGCGCCCAGCCGGTCGACGCCCTGCACGGTGATCGTGTCGGTGCCGTCGCCCTCGATCTGCGCGCCCATGCGGCGCAGGCAGTCGGCCAGATCGACGATCTCGGGTTCGCGCGCGGCGTTTTTAATGACGGTCGTGCCCTTGGCCAGCGTCGCGGCCATCAGCACGTTTTCGGTGGCCCCGACCGAGACGATGGGGAAATCGACCGTCCCGCCCTTCAGCCCGCCGGGCGCCTTGGCATGAACATAGCCGTCGCGCAGGTCCAGATCCGCGCCCAGCGCCTCCAGCGCCTGCAGGTGCAGATCGACGGGCCGCGCGCCGATGGCGCAGCCGCCCGGCAGCGACACGACGGCGTGACCGTCGCGCGCCAGCATCGGGCCCAGGACCAGGATCGAGGCGCGCATCTTGCGCACGATGTCGTAATCGGCCGTGTGGTTGTGGATATCGTGCGACGACAGCGCCAGCACCTGCCCATCCTGCATCGAACAGGCCTCGGCGCCCAGCGATTGCAGCAGCGTGGTCATCGTCTTGATGTCCGACAGCCGCGGCGCATTGGTCAGCGTCAGCGGCTCTTCGCTCAGCAGGGTGGCGGGCATCAGCGTCAGACAGGCGTTCTTGGCGCCCGCGATGGCGATCTGCCCGTTCAGAGCGGCCCCGCCCTTTACCAGTATCGAATCCATAAGTCGGTCAGTCCTGCTCTTTTTCCGACGCCTTCCGCGCCCGCGTCTGCGCCTTGCGCCTGGCCAGGTTGGCCTTCAGCTGCGCTTTCAGCCGGTCTTCGCGGATCTGCGCTTCACTGCGCTGCGGCGTTTCATCGGATTTGCGTGTCATGGCACTCTGTAACTCAGGGGGGCGGGGGCGTCCAGAAATTGCAAGGCCCCTCCCCTTCGGCATCGTATCGTCCCCGTTGCGCAAGGCAGTGGCGCGCGGGCGGTGTCGCGCAGGGCAGTGTCGCGCGGCGTCGGACCGCCTGGCGCGGCCGCGTGAAAGGAAACCCCGATTCCCCGGCAATTTCGGCTTGCGTCACCGCGGGAATGCGTCTACTCACCCGCCACGTCGAACGGGCCCGACAACAAGACGCGCGCCCCGGAATGCTGTGGTAGCTCAGTGGTAGAGCACACCCTTGGTAAGGGTGAGGTCGAGAGTTCAATCCTCTCTCACAGCACCACCCCTCGCCCCCTGCTCGCATCATCCAGGACTCCGGTCATGGCGGCCCGCTATGGCAGCGTCAGTTCGGCGGGCAGCTTCTTCAGCTTCAGCGTCTGACCTCCGACACCGTCCTGCCGCCGAACCTGGCCTTCCAGTTGTAGAAGGTGCCCTCCGATATGCCGTGCTTGCGGCACAGCTCCGCGCACTGGCCGCGCCTCCTTCAAAGACCCTGAAATCGCCGAGGGCGGCGACAGCGAAATGCTGGCGACCGGCTTTTCGAACCTGACCGGGCATCCGTCCATTGCCCTGCCCTGCGGGATGGCACACGGGCTGCCGGTCAGCCTGCAGCTGACCGGGCGGCACGGCCAGGATGCGGCCTTGCTCAGCATTGCCGCCCAGATCGAAAGACAGCTCGCGAGCTGAAACGCGAAAAGGCCCCGCACGGCTGCGGAGCCTTGAGCTTTGACGGCCTTTCGCACCCCCGGGACTTGACGGCACCCTCCGTCAGCTCCCCGGCCGCGTCAGATCCAGTAGGGCGGCACGCCATAATAGCTGAAGGTTTCCTCCTCCCAGCGGCGATCGCGGTACCAGTCGTCGCGCTTGCGCGGCGCGCCCTCGAGGGTGGATTTGTCGATATCGGTGACGAAACCATCCTTGGACACGTCATAGCTCAGCTTGTCCCACGGCACCGGGTGAGTGTCCTCGCCCATGCCCAGGAACCCGCCGAAATTCATCACCGCATAGGCGACCTTGCCGGATTTCTTGTCGATCATGAGGTGATCGATATGGCCCAGCTCCTCGCCCGCATGGCTGTAGACATAGGTTCCGTTCACATCCGAAGACGACACCATCGAAGACGTTGCAGTTGCGGTAGTCATTTGAGGCTCCTCCTGTTCGGGTCACTCGACACCACAACGCGCCCGGGCGGGGCGCGTTCCGGTCCCGCCCGGCAATGGGGCGCGATCGGCAGAACTTGGCGCATGGGACGCCCGGGCGGCGCCTAGCGCAGCCCCGCGACCGTCTGGCGCACGACCTCCGCGCGTTGCGCATTGGGCGGATGCGTCCCGAGGAACCTGTCGCCGGGGTCGGGGATGCGCCCGAAAAACGCGGCCCCCTTCAGCGGATCGTAGCCCGCGCGATAGGCGACCAGCGTGCCCAGCTTGTCGGCCTCAAGCTCCAGATCCTTGGCATAGCGGCGTGAGCCCACGGTGGCGCCGACGCGCTGCGCGCTTTGGATGGTGGCCTCGCTCGCCCCCGTGAGCGAGGCCAGCACACCCGCCAGAACGGCGCCCTGCGCGGCACTGGCCTGCTGGCGGGGGATGTGTCCGGCAATGTGGTGCGCGGCCTCATGGCCCATGACGAACGCCAGCTCATCGCGGTTGCGCGCATCGGCGATCAGCGCCAGCGTGAAGACCACATAGGGCCGCCCGTTGGCATCGAGCGTCTGGAACGCGTTGGCGGGCTGGCCCGGCCGGTCGTCGACCGCGATCTGGAAATCGCAATTCGCCGCGCGGCGCCTTTCTCGGCAAAGCCGTTCCGCCACCGGCTCCACCTGGGCCGCCACCGCGACGAAATTCTTCACCGCGGTGCGCGGCGGAATCCGGTCGACTGCCGGTTGCGGAACGGGGGATTGCGGCACGCGCGCGCCCCCTTCGGGCACGGGCGCAGGGGTGACGACGACGCCGCCACAGGCCGACAACAGGCCCGCGAACGCCAGCACGGCAAACATTCTCATTGGTTTCCTCCAGCAGCTTTCGCACAGAAGGTAACACCCGCGCCCGGATTGGCCAGCCCATGCCAGGCAATTGCGCGACGCCCCGCGCGGTTGCCGCTTTCATTGGCCCCGAAGCCGCCCTAGATTACCTTCATGTTTACGATAGAACACGATTTCGACGCCACCGTCATCACCCTCGTGGATGAGGAAGGTCCGCCGCTTCAGGAGGACATCACCATCAATGCCTTCGAGGAATGCGTGACGCTGGAACAGCTCGACCCGCGCACGGACAGGGTGCAGAGGATCACCCTCTCGCCCATGATGCTGCGCGATCTGGCGGCGGCGCTGAACCTGCCCGAGGGGGTGTACCGCCTGAAACCCGCCGCGCGGTGACCCGCCGTCGCCCGCGCCGCGCGGCGCGCCACTCCACCGTTCATTGTCGTTCAAATATCCCGGCGCCCCGCCCGACACGTCCGGCGCACTCGGGCGTCGGGGCCAACCGGAACCAAAAGGGACCCGTCACACCATGCTTCAGCCCAACCCCGCCGCGCTTGATTTCCTGCTGACGCGGCGCTCGCGTCCGGCCAAGACGCTGATCGCGCCGGTGCCCGACACGGATCAGCTGCGCGTGCTGCTCGAGGCCGCCGCGCGCAGCCCCGATCACGGCAAGCTCGAACCCTGGCGCTTCATCGTGCTGACCGGCCCCGCACTCAGGCGGCTGGCGGCCCGGGTGCCCGCGCGCGGCGCGGCGCTGGGGATCGCGCCCGACAAGATCGCCAAGATGCACGACCAGCTGGCCGAGGCGGAGCTTGCGGTCGCGGTGATCGCGGCGCCGGTCGCCTCGGACAAGATACCGCAGATCGAACAGGTGCTGTCGGCGGGCGCGGTCTGCCTGGCGCTGCTGAACGCGGCGCTGGCGGCGGGATGGGGGGCGAACTGGCTGTCCGGCTGGGCTAGCCACGACCGCGACTTCGTCGAGGCCAACCTTGGCCTGGGCCCGAGCGAATTCGTCGCGGGCTTCATTCACATCGGTTCCGAGGCCAGCGCCCCGCCCGAACGCCCCCGCCCCGACCTCGCGGCCATCACCACCTGGGTCCGCGCATGATCTTGCGTGCGGTTTTCGCAGCGCTCGCGCAATTGGGCGATCCGCGGTTCCGCCGCGTGCTGCTGCTGGGGCTGGCGCTGACGATCGGCCTTTTGCTGGGCATCGGGACGCTGTTCATCTGGGGGGTGCAATGGCTGATCCCCGATACGTTGTCGCTGCCCTGGATCGGTGACATCACCTGGCTGGACAGCCTCGGCACGGTGGCCGGCGGGCTGTTGATGCTGGTCCTGTCGGTGTTCCCGATGGTGCCGGTCGCCTCGGCCTTCACCGGCTTTTTCCTCGAAGACGTCGCCGAAGCCGTCGAAAGCCGTCATTACCCCGGCCTGCCGCCCGCGCGCCGCCAGTCTCTCGCGGACCAGCTGCGCGAATCGGCCGGGTTCCTGCTGTTGCTGATCGGCGTGAACATGGTGGCGTTGCTGGTTTACCTATTGCTCGCCCCGGCCGCGCCGCTGATTTTCTGGTCGGTGAACGGCTTTCTTCTGGGGCGGGAATATTTCCAGATGGTCGCGCTGCGCCGGATGCCGCGGGCCGAGGCGGTGGCCCTGCGCAGGCGCCATGCGGGCACGATCTTTCTGGCCGGGGCGCTGATGGCGGTACCGCTCAGCCTGCCGCTGGTGAACCTGCTGGTGCCGATCGTCGGCGCGGCGAGCTTCACGCATCTCTACCACGCGCTCACCGGCCGTTCCGAAACTCTCGCCGCGCCCGAACGCTGAAGCGCCGTCGCTGTCGCCGTCGCCGTCAGGCCTCACTGATCCAGCGGCGGCGGCCCGAAACGGTGAAACAGGTCGAAATCCTCGATCCCGATCATCCCCGACAGGATGATCGCGCAGAAGATCGCCCACAAAGGAACCGTGATCAGCGTCACGATCCATGCGGTGCGCTTCAGCCCCGCATCGGCCGGGGCGGAGGCGGGCGTGCCGGGCACCACGGACCCGGCCTCGGCCTGGGTGCGCGTGCGCAGCGGCAGCACGATGAAGAGCGTCAAGAACCAGATGACGGCAAACAGGACGATGGCGGATGTGATGGCCATGTTCAAATCTCCTCCAACTCTAGCAGGGTGCCGTTGAAATCCTTGGGGTGCAGAAACAGCACCGGCTTGCCATGGGCGCCGATGCGCGGCTCTGCCCCGCCCAGCACGCGTGCGCCCTCGGCCAGCAGCCGGTCGCGCGCGGCCTGGATGTCCTGCACCTCATAGCAGATGTGATGAATCCCGCCCGCCGGGTTCTTTTCCAGAAACGCCGCGATCGGGCTGTCCGCGCCCAGCGGGCTCAACAATTCGATCTTGGTGTTGGGCAGGTCGATGAACACGACCGTGACGCCGTGATCGGGTTCATCCTGCGGGGCGCCGACCGTGGCGCCCAGCGTATTCGCGTATTGCGCCGAAGCCGCCCGCAGATCGGGCACGGCAATCGCCACATGGTTGAGACGTCCGATCATTGCACACTCCCACTCGAGACACCCCCGGACCCGGGGGAGGAAAAGGCCGCTGCCGGTCTTATCGCCGCTGGGGCGCGTCGGCACAAGCACGCGCAGGCAACACGCGGTCGGCCAATAGGACGCAGCCCCCTGCCCGCGCGGCTGACGCCTCCGCGCCGCCTGCACGTCGGCACCGATAGCCACGCGGGACCGGAGGGCAGTGGATAGTTTCCGCGCGCAAAGTTTCGCCCCCCCCGTTAACGTCCCGTCAAGGAGTACGGAGGTAGAGAAGGATGAGACCAAAAAGGATGCAAAACCGTGATTGCAAGAAACGCACTTTCCGCCCTCACCCCTGCGCCCTGCGCCGAACGGCCGCTTCAGGGCATGACGGTTCTCATGGTCGACGACAGCCGATTCGCCTGCGATTCGCTGCGGCTGATGTGCATGGCCAGCGGCGCGCGCATCCGCCGCGCCGACAGCCTGGCCGCCGCCCGACGGCATCTGGAATGCTACCGCCCCCGGGTCGCGGTCGTGGATCTGGGGCTGCCCGACGGCTCGGGGCTGGAGCTGATCGCGGACTTGTCGCGCGCCCCCGAGGCGCCGCTGCTGCTGGCGATTTCCGGCGAATCGCGGGGCCGCGAGGCGCAGGCCGCAGGCGCTGCCGCCTTCCTGGAAAAACCGCTCCGCAGCCTGGCCGCGTTTCAGCGGGCGATCCTCGACAACCTGCCGACCGAGGAAACGGTCGTCCCCAGCCCGTCCGACACGCCGATCACACCCGATCCGCTGGCCCTTCTGGACGATCTGGAACACGCCGTGACCCTGCTGGCGGAGGGGGACGCCTCGGCTGAACGCATCTCCTATGTCGCGCAATTCGTGTTCGGGCTCGCGCAGCTTGTGCAGGATGCCGATCTGGCGCGCGCCTGTCAGGGACTGCGCCGCGCCGTCGGCACCCCGGTCCAGCGCATACAGACGCAGCAGCTGCATGGCCTTCTGGCGCGGCGCAGGATGCAGGGCATCCCCGCCTGATCGCGGGGGACAGCGCCGCCCTTCAGCCCGCCACAGCCCGCCCGCTCAACCGAGCGCGGGGTCGCGGCCCGGCCGCACCAGCCGCGTCAGGTCGCTCAGCCGTTCACGCTGCTTGCCCGACGCATCGAAATTCGACGGGTCCAGCCAGATCCCGAACGCTTCGCGCAGGGCGGGCCACTCCTTGTCGATGGCCGCGAACCAGGCGGTGTCCCGGTTGCGGCCCTTGACCACGGCGGCCTGGCGAAAGATCCCCTCATATGACAGCCCCAGCCGTTGCGCGGCCCGCCGCGACGGCAGGTTGAGCGCATCGCATTTCCACTCAAACCGGCGGTAGCCATTATCGAAGGCCCAGGCCATCATCAGAAAGAGCGCCTCCGTCGCCGCGCGGCTGCGTTGCAGGCGGGGCGACAGGTTGATGTGGCCGATCTCTATGCTGCCCGCCTCGGGGGCGATGCGCAGGAAACCGGCGATGCCGCACCACGCGCCCTCGGCCCGCGACTGAATGGCGTAAAACAGCGGATCCTCGGCCGGGGCGACTTCCCGCGTCCAGCGATGATAGTCGGCCTCGGATCCGAAAGGCCCGTAGGGCAAGAAATCCCAGATCGCATCGCTGGCGACATTGGCGCGGTGGATCTGCGCCGCGTGGCGGTCCGGGTCCAGCGGTTCAAGCCGCGCGTAACGGCCCTGCATCGCCTTTTTGGCGGGGCGCGGCGGCGGGGTCCAGCCGGGCAGCCTTTCGTCAAGCTTGCGCGCTCGTGACATGTTTTCTCCGCGCTTTCTCCGCGTCGTGGACTCGACGGAGGCCCGGCGCGACAAGGGCCGCCTGGGTCGGCCGATCATGCCAGGATATGCGGATCATCCCCCATGTCGAGCCCCGGAAAGACCGTCGCCTCCAGCTCGGCGCGCGAAAGCCCGTACATCGCGCGCATCGCCCAGGCGGCATAGGCGCGCACATCCTGCGTCGGCATCAGGTCGCGCCCGTCCAGCAGATCGCCGTCGCCCAGACCCGGCCAGCGGCCATGCACCTTCGCCCCCGCCAGGGCGCCGCCCGCCATCACCATCACCCCGCCGGTGCCGTGATCGGTGCCCTGCGATCCGTTTTCGCGCGCGGTCCGGCCGAACTCGGTCATCGCGAGAACGGTGGTCTTTTCCCACACCAGCCCCAGTTCGCGCCGCAGCATCAGGATCGCCTCCGACAGCTTGGCCCCCTGCCTGAGCATCGAGCGCGACTGCCGCTTGTGCGTATCCCACCCATTGATGGAAAACGCCGCGATGCGCGTATCCGCCAGCAGGCGCTGCGCGGCGAAACGCGCAAGCACATCGGCGTCACCGTCGGTCTTGCTGCCCGCGGTCATCTGCCGGATTGCCTGCATCCCGGCCGCGTATCCGCCCGCGCCGCCGGTCCCGCCGCCCCCGCCAAGCGACGCGGCAAGCTCGATCGCCTCTTCGGCCGATTGCATGAACAGCGCGTCCTCATGGTAGACTTCGCTCAGCAACCGGCGGCTGGCCTCGGTCATTTCCAGCCGGGTATCGGGGGCCCAGTTCAGCACCGGCGCCTCGCCGGTCAGAATGCGCATCCGGTCGCGCCCCACGGCAAAGGCGGTGGCGGTCTGCATCCCCGGCACCACCTGCAACATGCGGTTCAGCCAGCCCTGCCGCGCGAGCGCGCCGGTGATCTCGGGGCTGGTGCCCGCCTCCAGCATGTCCTGTCCGTCGAAATGGCTGCGCCCGTCGCGATAGGGCGTGGATACCGCATGGGCAAAGGCGAGCTCTCCCTTCTTCCATAGCGGCAGCAGCTCGCCGAAGCCCGCGTTCAGCGCGTAGAACCCATCCAGATCCACGGCGCGGCCGCCCCCGGGCCCGACCGACAGCGTGGGCCGCAGAAAGTCCAGATCGCCGTCGCCATAGGGCTGCACCACATCGAGCCCGTCCATCGCGCCGCGCAGCACCATCACCACCAGGCGATTTTCGGTAGGTGCGCTCGCCAGGCTCATCGTGGTCAGCAACGGATGCGCCGCCGCCGAACAGCCCAGCAGGGCCGAGGTCTTCAGAAATCCGCGCCGATCCATGCCCATCACAGCCCCCACCCTATCGCCGGTTGAATTCGGGAGACGACAGGATCACACCCACGCCCTCCCAACGCGTCTGCGCGGCCCGCGCCGCCCATGACAGCGTGGCGCCCGCGGTCCCGCCCAGCGCCACCTGCAGGAATTCGCGCGGGTCCGGCAGATCGGGGCGCAGCGCGCGCGGCACCGCCATCGCCCATTGGATGCGCGCGGCCAGCCCCTGCGGAGTGATCCAGGCCTCCCGCGCCTCGGGCCAGCCGTTGGGCGCCGGAGGCGACTGGAACTTCTGCCCCATCGCATTCATCGGTGCGAAGACATATTGCCGCGCGGTCTGATACTTCAGCCCCGACAGCTCGTCCTCGGCCAGATCCAGCGCGCGCATCGACGAAATCAGGAAATCGATCGGCCGCTTTGCCTTGGCCCCGAAATCGCGCCAGGCGGCGGGATGATCGAGCATCGCGCCATAGGCCGCGGACAGATCGCCGTCGCTTTTCATGTAGGCCTGCGCGATAGCCTCGACCAGCCCCGCCTCCGGGGTGTCGGCGACAAAATGCACCGCCAGCTTGCGCGCCAGATGCCGGGCGGTGGCGGGATGCACCGCCAGATCCTCCAGCATCCGCTCGATATCGGCGCGCGCGGGACGCCCCCCGCCATAGCTGCGCCCGAGCACCGTTTCCGCGCCCGGCTCCGCGACGTTGGGACGGAACCGCACATCGCGGAAATTATCGGCCGACAACCCCGTCAAGAGCTTGGCAAGCTCGCGCACATCCTGCTGGGTATAGGGGCCGTCCGCGCCCAGCGTGTGCAGCTCCAGCAACTCCCGCGCGAGGTTTTCGTTCAGACCGCGGTGCTTCTTCAGGCCCACCGGCGAGTTGGGCCCGAAGGAGCGCTGCTGGTCGAGGTAGAGGATCATGACCGGATGAAAGATCGCGGCCTTCAGCAGGTCGGAAAACCGCCCCGCCACATGCGGACGCAGCGCGCCGTCGACATAATTGCTGACGACGCCACGCAAAGCGCGCCCCTGCGCCACGGTGGTGAAATGGTCAGCCCAGAACAGCACCAGCCGTTCGCGAAACGCATCGGAGGCATAGATCGCCCGCGAAAACAGGGCCATCGCATCCGCAAGCCGCACCGCGCGCATTTCGCGCGACGCGGTCTTGCGCTGCGCAAGGTCGGCCGACATGCCGCTCTTGGCCGCCTTGCGCGCCGCGATGAAACGCTGCCCCAACGCCTGACGGTCCCGCATCGAGGTGACGGGGAAACGCGCGGCCATCGCGTCGGGCGCGGCAAGCCGCGCCAGGATCTCCCCCGCATCTCGGGGCGCGTCATGGCGCGGGGACAATCCGGTTCCGAAACGGATCGCGGCGTAGTCGGCGGCGGTTGCCATCGGATCTTCCTCCAGCAGGCGGTGCGCGCGATCATATCATGCCTCGGCTCATCCGCACGCGCTGAAATCGCGGCCCTTCCCGGCGCGGCGCGCATCGGCGGAACTCCGCGAAGCGGCGCGGCGTTGAACGGCAGACCCAATTACATGCCGGAGCATAAGATGACCTCGATTTACAGCGCGATCAAGGATGACCACGACCGCCACCGCGTCCTGCTGGACCGGATCGCCGACACCTCGGGCGCCAGCGAGGCGCGCCAGAGCGCCTGGACGGAATTCTATTACGAGGTCAAATCCCATGCCGCCGCCGAGGAGGAGACCTTCTACTCCAAGCTGATCAGCGAAACCTGGGGCCAGGACAGCGCCCGCCATTCGGTGCATGAACACCAGCAGCTCGACGACCTGATGGAAGAGCTCCACAACATGGACATGGCCTCATCGGGCTGGATGGCCAAGTTCAAGACGCTGCGCCACGACTACGAACACCACATCGACGAGGAGGAGGACGAAGTCTTCACCCGCGCGCGCGAGGTCATCGACGACAAGGAGATCGAGGGCTACGGCCAGCGCTTCCTCGCCCGCAAGAAAGAGGAGCGCGCCCTCGTCGACCGGAAGACCGAAGACAGTCTAGAGGACTGAGCCGCTCCCGCCCCGCTCCGCGCTCTGGCGCGGCGCGGCAGGGCGCCTTCGGCGAGAGTATTTGGACCAAGAAGAAGCCGCGCGCCTTCTTTTCGGCCCAAATACTCCCCCGCCGGAGGCGTCTGCAGATCGGGCCGGGCACGGCTTTCGCAAGGCAGCGCGGGAGGCCCGGTCGGGGGCTTTCGCGTCAGTCCTCGGGGGGGAGCACGCGCAGGCGAAGCTCGCGCAGCTGCTCGTTCGTGGGATCGGAGGGCGCGTTCATCATCAGATCCTCGGCGCGCTGGTTCATCGGGAACATGATGACCTCGCGGATGTTCGCTTCCTCGGCCAGCAGCATCACGATCCGGTCGATGCCGGCGGCGCAGCCCCCGTGGGGCGGCGCGCCGTACTGGAACGCCTTGACCATGCCGCCGAAGCGCTTTTCGACCTCCTCGCGGCCGTAGCCTGCCAGCTCGAACGCCTTGAACATGATCTCGGGGCGGTGGTTGCGGATCGCGCCCGACACCAGCTCATAGCCGTTGCAGGCCAGGTCGTACTGATAACCCAGCACCTCCAGCGGATCGCCCTCCAGCGCGTCCATCCCGCCCTGCGGCATGGAGAAGGGGTTGTGGGAGAAGTCGATCTTGCCGGTTTCCTCGTCGCGCTCGTACATCGGGAAATCGACGATCCAGGCAAAGGCGAAGCGGTCCTTGTCGGTCAGCCCCAGCTCTTCGCCGATCACGGTACGCGCGCGGCCCGCGACCGCCTCGAACGCCGCGGGCTTGCCGCCGAGGAAGAAGGCCGCGTCGCCCACGCCCAGCCCCAGCTGCCGGCGGATCGCCTCGGTGCGTTCGGGGCCGATGTTCTTGGCCAGGGGGCCTGCGGCCTCCAGCCCTTCGCCCTGATCGCGCCAGAAGATGTAGCCCATCCCCGGCAGGCCTTCCTTCTGCGCGAAGGCGTTCATGCGGTCGCAGAACTTGCGGCTGCCGCCGCCCGGCGCGGGGATCGCGCGGATCTGGGTGCCGTCCTGTTCCAGCAGCTTGGCGAAGATCGCAAAGCCCGAGCCTGCGAAATGCTCCGACACGACCTGCATCTTGATCGGGTTGCGCAGGTGGGCTTGTCGGTGCCGTACCACAGCGCCGCATCGGCATAGCTGATCTGCGGCCAGACGGCGTCCACCGTGCGGCCGCCGCCGAATTCCTCGAACACGCTCTGGATCACCGGCTGGATGGTGTCGAAGACATCCTG
>NZ_JBRBUA010000093.1:0-22551 GCF_052826345.1 Brevirhabdus sp.
AAATCACGCTGACCAACCGCGCGACCATGCAATCGCGCATGTTGCTGGGGCGCCAGGCGCTCAAGGATCACATCACCATCGTCGCCACCGACCGCTTCATGCAGCCCGAACTCAGCTACGATGTGTATCACACCGCCAAGATGCGTCACGAGGCACCCAAGCGCGCCCTGCGGATCTGCGTTCTCTCGCGCGAGGATAACTACTCCACCCGCCGCCTTGTCGAAGAAGGCGAAAAGCGCGGTCACTCGGTCGAGGTGATCAACACCACCCGCTGCTACATGGCGATCAACGCCATGGCTCCCGAGGTGCATTACGACGGCAAACGCCTGCCCCGGTTCGATGCCGTGATCCCGCGCATCGGGGCCTCGATCACGCCCTATGGCACCGCCATCATCCGGCAGTTCGAAACCATCGGCACCTATTGCGTGAACCCCTCGGCCGGGATCAGCGCCAGCCGCGACAAGCTCTATGCCCATCAGATCATGGCCCGCGCCAAGATCGGCATGCCCAACACCGCCTTTGCCGCCTCGCCCAAGGATACCGACAATCTGATCGGGGTGGTGGGCACCGCACCGCTGATCGTCAAGCTGCTGGAATCGACCCAGGGCAAGGGCGTCGTGCTGGCCGAGACGAAAAAGGCCGCGCAATCGGTGATCTCGGCCTTTCGCGGGCTGCGCGCGAACTTTCTGGTGCAGGATTTCGTCAAGGAAGCCGCGGGCGAGGACGTGCGCTGTCTGGTGATCGGCTCCAAGGTCGTGGCCGCCATGCGCCGCACCGCCAGCGGCGACGATTTCCGCTCCAACCTGCATCAGGGCGGCACTGCGGGCGCCGTGCGCATCACCAAGGAGGAACGCGAGGTCGCGCTGCGCGCCGCGCGGGCCTTCAACCTGAAGATGGCGGGCGTCGACATGCTGCGCTCCGACGAGGGGCCGAAGGTGCTGGAGGTCAATTCCTCTCCGGGGCTGGAGGGCATCGAGAAGGCCAGCAAGAAGAACATCGCCGCCTTTCTCTATGACGACATCGAAAAACATGCCGTGCCCGCCCCGATGCGCAAGCGCACCGCCAAACCCGCCTGAGCGCGTCCCTTTACGACCGGCGCGTCATTCCTTATATCTTTAGTCGGAAAAGCCACGGAAAAGCGATATGAGCACAGAGGCAGCAGAAAAGATCGAGGGCGCACCGCTGATCAAGCCCTCCTCCACGGACCACCCCTTGCACGAGCAGATCGTGGAAGCGTGCCGGTCGGTCTATGACCCGGAGATCCCGGTGAACATCTTCGATCTCGGTCTGGTCTACACGATCGAGATCAACGCCGAGAACGAGGTGGACGTGATCATGACGCTCACCGCGCCGGGCTGCCCCGTCGCGGGCGAGATGCCGGGTTGGGTCGCCGAGGCGATCGAGCCGCTGCCCGGCGTGAAGACCGTCAACGTCATGCTCACCTGGGAGCCGCCCTGGGGCATGGAGATGATGAGCGACGAGGCGCGGCTGGAACTCGGCTTCATGTAATTTCGGAACTTCTGCCGGTCTGGACGGTTTGCCCCGCAAGCGCGTCAGGAAACACACCGTGCAGAAGGTCGGTCCATGCGGTTCATCGCGGTAATGTTCTTGTGGCTGGGTCTGGCGATCGGCCCGTCTCCCGCCGCAAGCGCAGCCGAGCCGTTCTTCAAGGCCGAAAGCTTCAACGCGGGCCTGCCCGCCGCCCCCGATGATCTGAACCGCTATACGCCGCAGGCGACGATGGAATCGCTGCTGGATCTGGCCGCGAAGGGCGATTTCGCGACCGCCGCCCAGTTGCTCGACCTGCGCCAGATCCCCCGCGACAGGCAGGCGACGCGCGGGCCGGAACTGGCACGCAAGCTCTACGAGATCATCGACCGCAAGATCGTCATCAACTGGGACGATCTGCTGGACCGTCCCGACGGGCTGGATGCCCAGGCCACATCCGACAGCGCCGTCGCCGGACAGCCCCGCCGCTCGCTGGTGCTGTGGCGGCTGGGGTTGGGCGATCGCAGCGTCAGCATCCGCATGAACCGGATCAAGCCCGGCACCGAGGAGCCAGTCTGGGTCTTTTCCCGTCAGCTGGTCGAAAACATCGACGGGCTTTACCGCGAGCATGGGCCCTCGCGGCTGGAGCTGATGCTGCCCGACGCGCTGCGCAAGCACGCCTTCTGGAACATGGTCTGGTGGGAGGTCATCGGCCTGCCGGTCGTGGCGCTGCTGGCGCTGCTGGTCGGATTCACGCTGCACAGGCTCGGCTCCGCGACGGCCCAGCGGGTGCGCAGCAAGCTGGCGACGGATGTGATCAAGGCCACCCGCAGCCCGATGACGCTGGCCGGGGTCACCACCCTCATCGCGATCTTCACGCAGCATATCTTCATCTTTTCCGGCGGGATCGACACGATCCTGTCGCCGCTCATCGCCATCGGCTTCGTCACCGCCGCGCTGATGCTGGTGATCAACGTGGTCGACGCGGTCCTCGACCGGATGGTCGAGCTCGACGACGTCGACCTGGCGGAAATCGGCAAGGACGACCGGCGCAACCTGGCCACGAAGGTCGCCGCGGCGCGCCGCGCGCTCATCGTCATAATCTTTCTGGTGGGCAGCGGGATCGTGCTGGCGGCCGCCGACGTGTTCCGCACCTTCGGCTTTTCGCTGCTGGCCTCCGCCGGGGCGATCACGCTGATCCTGGGCTTCGCCGCGCGCGAGGTGCTGGGCAATATCATGGCCTCGATGCAGATCGCGATCAACCAGTCGGCGCGGATCGGCGACAAGATCCTCTACAAGGATTGGCTGTGCAACGTCGAGCGCATCAACTTCACCTTCGTCCAGCTGCGCGTCTGGACCGGCGAACGCCTGATCGTGCCCGTCTCGGAATTCATCACCGACCCCTTCGAGAACTGGACCATGAAGGAGCCCGAGATCACGCGGCTGATCCGGCTGAAGCTGTCGAACCAAGCCGATGTCGCGGCGTTGCGCGAACGCTTCGTCGAATTGCTCGACACGTTGGAAAGCGGCGAACTGGGCGAGCGCGACAACGCGATGGTCGCCGTCACCGATCACGATGCCTTCGGCCAGGAGGTGACTTTCTGCCTGCCCTGCTCCAACCCCAACACGGCCTGGATGATGGCCTGCGAAATGCGCGAGAAACTGATTGCGGCGATGCGCGAGATGCAATCGGACGAGGCGCCGATCCTGCTCGATTCCAAGCCCGCCAAGGCGGTGTAGCGGAAATCATCTCGCCGCCCGCCCCCGGCTTGAGCAATCGCGCACGACGGATTATATCTGTCTGGTATAGACCAAGGAGAGTTCCATGTTCGCCATTCCCGGCAAGCAAACCGTCAGCATCACCCCGGCGGCCAAGGCACAGATTGCGCGTCTGATGGAAAAGGACGGCACCCAGGGCCTGCGCATCGGCGTCAAGAAAGGCGGCTGCGCGGGCATGGAATACACGATGGACTACGTGTCCGAAATCGATCCCCACGACGAAATCGTGGAGGAAGACGGCGCCCGGGTGCTGATCGCGCCGATGGCGCAGATGTTCCTGTTCGGCACCGAGATCGACTATGAGACTTCGCTGCTCGAAGCGGGCTTCAAGTTCCGCAATCCCAATGTGGTCGACGCCTGCGGTTGCGGCGAATCGATCAAGTTCAAGGATGTCGAGGAACTGGCGGCCGAACGCGGCACGAACTGAACGCGCGCGTCCCCCGCGGGCGAGCGCGGAGCTGTCCGCCCGTCACGGGGCGCGGCCGGGCGCCTGCGCCAGATGCAGATATGTCTCGCTGAAGCGCCGTTGCAGATGATCGCCAGCGAGAATGCGCCTGCCCGAGCCGATCGGCGCCACATTGGTGTCGTGGTTTGGATTGAAGAACAGCGGCACCGAAATACGCTCCTGCGCGCCGCCCACCACGCGGTGCGGCGTGGCCTGCACCCGACCATCGGTCCACATCTCGAGCATCTCGCCGAAATTGATGATGAATTCCCCCGGCGGCGCCGACAGCGGCAGCCAGTCGCCCCTGCCGTCGCCACCTCCCTCGGCCTCGGCCTCGCCCCCCGCCTTGCCCCGCACCTCCAGCCCCGGGCTGCCATCCGAGGCAAGCAGGGTCAGGCAGCCGTAATCGGTATGCGCGCCGATGCCGAAATCGCGCGCCCCCGCCCAGGCGGGGCGTGCGGGATAGAAGTTGCCCCGCAACAGCGCCATCGGGCGCGTGAACTTGTCGTCAAAATAATCTTCGG
Organism: Brevirhabdus sp.; assembly: GCF_052826345.1. Classification (NCBI taxonomy): domain Bacteria; kingdom Pseudomonadati; phylum Pseudomonadota; class Alphaproteobacteria; order Rhodobacterales; family Paracoccaceae; genus Brevirhabdus; species Brevirhabdus sp. The sequence goes on from NZ_JBRBUA010000093.1 coordinate 4,237, forward strand.
GCGCACCGATGGCGCGCGCCAGCGCCCGCAGCATCACCAGCGAAAAGGCGCAGGCATCGCGGTAATAGGCCGCGATCGTGTCGCGGAACCCGGACGGCTGCACGGGCCACCTGTTGGGCGCGTAATAGCCCAGGTCAAGCCGCGCCACCGGATCGTCCGCCGAAAGCTCCAGGCCGGAATCGAACACCTCCTTGTAATCGGGGTTGGCGGTGGGATCGACGCGCTCTCCCCGCGGCGCCCCCCAGCCGCGGTTCGACCCGGTCGCGGCCATGTCGATGCGGGCCTTCTCCGTCTCGGGCAGGCGGAAGAACGCGCGATAGCACGCCAAAACCTCGCGCACGCGCTCCGCGCCGATCGGGGTATCGCTGACGGTCAGGAACCCCACCTCCTCCGCAGCCAGGCGGATCTGCGCCATCGTGGCGGCATGATCGGGGTGGCGCGCATCGGCCATCGCGGCGGCGGAAACTCTGGGAATCGTCACAGGCACATTCCGTTCGGGGCTGATATGTGACATCGGGGAAATGCCCCGCGGCTTCAAGTCCCTTGACGGGGCCTGCGGCGGTTGCGATCCGGGTAGGATATAAAAACCGACGACATAATAATGTAGGGAGGGGTCCGGGATGCGCAGGAAACTTGCAGCGGGCAATTGGAAGATGAACGGCACGCGAGAGGATCTGGCCCAGATCGACGCGATGCTGCAGGCTCATGGCGCCTGCCGGTGCGACTTGCTGATCTGCCCCCCGGCGACGCTGGTGCAGGCCGCCTGCGACAGGGCGCGGGGCAGCACCCTGATGATCGGCGGTCAGGACTGTCACGATCAGCCGCAAGGCGCGCATACCGGCGACATCAGCGCCGACATGCTCGCCGACGCGGGCGCGCGCGCGGTGATCCTGGGCCATTCCGAGCGGCGCCAGAACCATGGCGAGCGCAACGAAACCGTCCGCGCCAAGACGGCGCAGGCCTGGCAAGCGGGCCTGATGGCCGTCGTCTGCGTGGGCGAGACCGAGGCCGACCGCGACGCGGCCAATACGCTCGACATCGTCGGCGGCCAGTTGGCGGGTTCGATCCCCGATGCCGCGACCGGCGCCAATCTGGTGGTCGCCTATGAACCCGTCTGGGCCATCGGAACCGGGCGCGTGGCCAGCCTCGACCAGATCGGAGAGGTGCATGATTTCATCCGCGGCCGACTTGAACGCCGCTTCGGCACCGGGGTCGGCCGTTCGGTGCGGCTGCTCTACGGCGGCTCGGTCAAGCCCGACAACGCGGCGCAGATCTTCGGCGTGTCCAACGTCGACGGGGCACTGGTCGGCGGCGCCTCGCTGACGGCGCGGGATTTCTCTCCCATCGTCGCGGCGCTGGACGCTTCCACATGACAGTTCGCGCCGCATGACGCCGCCCGAAGAGCCCTTCGACACCGTGATCCTGGGCGCCGGCGCTGCGGGAATGATGTGCGCTGCGCAGGCCGCATCGCGCGGCGGGCGCGTGCTGGTGCTGGACCGCGCGGCCAACCCCGGCGAAAAGATCCGCATCTCGGGGGGCGGCCGGTGCAACTTCACCAACCTGCACTGCGGCCCGGAAAATTTTCTCTCGGACAACCCGCATTTCGCGAAGTCCGCACTCGCGCGCTTCAGCCAATGGGATTTCATCGCCCTGATGGACGCGCATCGCATCGCCTGGCACGAAAAGGCATTGGGGCAGCTTTTTTGCGACGGCAGCGCGAAACAGGTCGTCGCCATGCTGCGCGAGTTGCTGCACCGGGCCGGGGCCAAGCTGTGGCTGCGCTGCGAGCTGACCGAGATCGCCCAGGCCGTCGGCGGTTTCCGTCTGGACGTCACCCACGAAGGCACGGCGCGGCGGCTGCGCTGCCGGAACTTCGTCGTGGCCTCGGGCGGCAAGTCGATCCCCAAGATGGGCGCAACCGGCCGCGGATACGCCATTGCGGAACAGTTCGGCATCGCGCAGCGGCCGACCCGCCCGGCGCTCGTGCCCTTCGCCTTCACCGACGGCACACTCGATCTGCTGCGGTCGCTGGCGGGGCTGTCGGTCGACGCGGTGGTGCGTACCGGCGACGTCTCCTTCCGCGAAGGCATGCTGTTCACCCACCGCGGGCTGTCGGGCCCGTCCATCCTGCAACTGTCCTCCTACTGGCGCCCGGGTCGGCCGATCCAGCTCGACCTGCTGCCGGGTGGCGATCTGGCCGCGCAGCTGGCCCGGCAGCGCCAGCGCGCAGGCCGGGTGCAGCTCGCGACCGCGCTGACCGAGCTACTGCCCAAAAGGCTGGCGTCCGCGCTGGTCACCGAAAGCGGCCTGAAAGGCAACCTGGCCGATCAGTCCGATGCCGCGCTGACGCAGCTGGCCGAGACCGTCCACAACTGGCAGCTCACCCCCGCGGGGACCGAGGGCTACCGCACCGCCGAGGTCACGGCAGGCGGCATCGACACCGATGCGCTTGACGCGCGCAGCATGCAGGCGCGCAAGGTCGAGGGGCTCTACTTCATCGGAGAGGTCGTCGATGTCACCGGCTGGCTGGGCGGGTTCAACTTCCAATGGGCCTGGTCGTCGGGCTGGGCGGCGGGCACCGCCATCGCCGCGCGTTAGCACGCCGTCCCGCACCGCTCGGCACTCCGCTGCGCCGCCTGACTTCTTCTGGTCGGAAATATCCCCGCCGGAGGCAACCCGCATCCCGCCCGCGTCACCGTTCTATCCGCGCCGCGCCCTCCGCGCGTCCTCAAAACCTGCGCAGCGCCAGCACCGCGTTCAGACCGCCGAAGGCAAAGGAGTTCGACAGCGCGACATCCACGCGCGCCTCTCGCGCCTCGTTGGGGACCACGTCCAGCGCGCATTCGGGGTCCGGCTCCTCATAGCCGATGGTGGGTGGCACGATCCCGTCCCTGAGCGCCATGATGCAGGCCAGAAGCTCCACCGCGCCGGTGCCGCCGATCAGATGGCCGTGCATGGATTTCGTCGAAGAGATCATCAGCCGGTCGGCATGGGGGCCGAACACCTCCGCCACCGCGCTGCATTCGGTCTTGTCGTTGGCGGCGGTGCCGGTGCCATGGGTGTTGATATAGCCCACATCCTCCAGCGCCACGCCCGCATCGGCCACCGCCCCGGCGATGGCCTGCGCCGCGCCGCGCATCGAGGGCATGACGATGTCGGACGCATCGGAATTCATCGCAAATCCGATCACCTCTGCCAGGATCTGCGCGCCGCGCGCACGCGCATGCTCCAGCTCCTCGAAGACGAAGACCGCCGCGCCCTCGCCCTGGACCATCCCGTTGCGGTTGGCCGAAAACGGGCGGCAGGCGTCCTTGGACATCACGCGCAGCCCTTCCCACGCCTTGATCCCGCCAAAGCACAGCATCGCCTCGGCGCCGCCGGTCACCATCACCGGCGCCATGCCCGCGCGGATGAAGTTGAAGGCCTGCCCCATGGCGTGGTTCGACGATGAACAGGCCGTCGCGACGGTAAAGCTGGGGCCGCGCAGATTCCAGGTCATCGACACATGGCTCGCGGCGGCATTGTTCATCAGCTTGGGCACGACGAAGGGATGCACCCTGTTCTTGCCCTCTTCATAGACCGAGCGGTAGTTCTCGTCCCAGGTGTTGACGCCGCCGCCCGCCGTGCCCAGCACGACCCCCGATTTCAGCGACAGCGCGTCGGTGAAGGTCAGCCCCGACTGTTCGATCGCCTCGCGCGCCGCGTGCAGGGTGAACTGCGTGAACCGATCGTAAAGCGCGATCTGCTGACGATTGAACCCGGCCTCGGCGTCATAGCCGCGCACCTGCCCGCCGATGCGGATCGACAGCCGGTCCACATCGCGGATATCGAGCGGTCCGATCCCGCAGCGCCCTTCGCGCAGCGCGTCCTGCGTCTGGGCCACATTGTGGCCCAAAGCGTTGATCGTGCCCTGTCCGGTGATGACGACGCGCTTCATCCCTTCTGATCTGCCACCAGGGATCTCACGGCGCCCACGATGCTGGCGACCGAGCTGATGTCGAAGTCGCTCTTCTCGGGCTCATTCGCGTTGAAGGGCACCTCGATGTCGAATTCCTCCTCGATGGCGAAGATGCTTTCGACCAGCCCCAGGCTGTCGATGCCCAGATCCTCCAGCGTGGAGGTCATGCGCACATCCCCAGGCTCAAGCAGCGCCTGATCCGCGACGATCCTGATCACCCTGTCCTCGACCGTATCCGTCATGCGAAAAATCCCGGCATTTGTCCCAGTGCAGATCTAAGTAGTCGTGTCGGTTTTTGAAACCGCTTTTTGCAGCGCGGCCACCTGCTTGAACAGCCGCGGCAGGCGTCGCAGCGCCTTGTAGCTTTCGACGTGATTTTCCATCTTTACCGCTGGATAGCCCAGCATCACCCGACCGGCGGGCACATTGGCCAACAGCTTGCTGCCGCCGCCCGCAACCACGTCGTCGCCGATGAAGATGTTGTCGACAACGCCCACCTGCCCCGCCAGCACGACACGGTTGCCGACCTTGACCGATCCCGCCAGCCCCGCCAGCCCGCACAGCAGGCAATCCTGCCCGATTTCGCAGTTGTGGCCGACCTGCACCAGGTTGTCGACCTTGGTGCCGTCGCCGATGGTCGTGTCGCGGATGGTGCCGCGGTCGATGGTGCTGTTGGCGCCCACCTCGACCCGGTCGCCGATGCGCACCGCACCCAGCGAATGGATGCGCGTCCAGCTTTGCGCCTTGATGTCGCGCACCTCGCCCATCGCCTCGCGCGCGGATTCGGCGGTCGACTTCTCCGGCGTGACGAAGGAAAACCCGTCGCTGCCCACAACCGCGCCCGGATTGGCGATGAAACCGTTGCCGATGCGCACCCGCGCCCCGATGCGCACGCCGCTGTGCAGCAGCGCATCGTCGCCGATCACCACATCCTCGGCCACGGTGACCTGCGGCGCGATGCGCACATTGGCGCCGATGCGCACGCGCGGGCCCACCACGACCAGCGGGCCGATGGCCGCGCCCACGCCGATCGTGGCGGTGGGATCGATGACGGCGCTGGGGTGAATGCCCGGCGCGATTTCGGGGCCGGGATCCATCAGGCTGGTCAGCCCAGACATCGCGTAGCGCGCGCGCGGCACGAAAATCGCGGCCTCCAGGCCCAGTTCCTGCCAATCCGCCCCTTCCCACAGGATCGCGGCGCGGGCCGCGCCCTGGCGCAGCCCCTCGGCGTATTTCACATCCATCGCCAGGGCGAGGCTGTCGGGGCTGGCCGAACCCGGCTCGGCCGCGCGTTCGATGGTCAGATCGACGTTGCCCTCGGCGCGTGCGCCAAGGGCCGTTGCGATCTGGGCTACCGTATAGGCCATGATGCTTTCCCTTTCCGGCTCCTCGTGGCGGAGCGCATGAAACCGGATCGGGTTTTAGCTTTGAATCCCCGGCAAGACCACCCCGGCGCGCACCAGCGCCGAGAATATCTCCGCGTCCCGCCCGTAGATGTCGCGACGGTAGTTCATCTGCCCGCGCGCGGGCGAAAAGGCCGTGCGATACACAAGATGCACCGGCACCGCGGGCTTCAGGTTCACCCGGGTCTCCCGCTCCGAACGCAGGATGCGCTGGAAATAAGCCTTCTCGTCGGGTTGCTGCGGGCGCAGCAGCGTGTAGGCGAAATCGAAGGGATCGGCGAGCCGCACGCAGCCGTGCGAGAAATCGCGGACCTCGCGCGAGAACAGCGACTTGGCGGGCGTGTCGTGCAGGTAGATCGCGTATTTGTTGGGGAACATGAACTTCACCCGGCCAAGCGCGTTGCTGGGCGACGGCGGCTGCTTCATCCGGAAGGGAAAGTTGCGCGCCGTATAGGCGGAAAAGTTGACGTTGTTGCGGTTTACCGTGCGGCCCGCAGAATCCACCAGCAGCAGATTGCCGACCGCGTTGCGGTTGCGCTTGAGCTTGGGCAGGTATTCCTTCGTCGTGATCGAACGCGGCACATTCCACGTCGGATTGATGACCATATGGGTCATCATGTCGGAGAATTCCGGCGTGCGCCGGTCCGAGGTGTTCTTGCCGATGACGGATCGCGTGGTGAAGCTGACTTTGCCGTCATCGATGACATAGGTGCGGAATTCGGCCAGGTTGACCAGGATGTGCCGCGCGCCCAGCGGCTGGTTCAGCCAGCGCCGCCGCTCCAGCGCGACGAGGATCTGTTCCAGCCTGCGCTCTGGCCCCGCGTTGATTTCATTGATCGTGTTCGGCCCGGCAACGCCGTCGGCCACCAGATCGTGGTCCAGCTGGAACCGCTTCACCGCCTCGCTCAGGGCCTCGTCATAGGTATCGAGCGCCGAGCGGCCGAGATATCCCATGCGCATCATCCGGTTGCGCAGCTCCACGACCTTGGGGCCGCGTTCGCCGGGACGGATCATGCGCGCGGAGACCGCAGGCCCCCAACCGCCCGAGAGCACCGTGTCTTCCAGCACGCGCTTCTCCTTCAGAAGCCGCGCGTATTCGGGATGTTGCGGTGGCAGCCGGCGCAGAAAGGCACGCGGCGCAGCGGCCACGAACTCATCGAGCGTCTTGCGCGGGTCGCGCAGCGCCACCTTGCGCACCATCGTCGCGTCGATGCTGCTTGGCGTCAGAATGCCGGTCTGCATCTCACGCGCGAATTTCAGGAACAACCGGGTGATCTCGACCTCCGCCCGGCCCCGGTCGCGGTCGCCGCGCAGCTGCGCCAGCCGCGCGCGCAGACCGGCCACATCATAGCGCGAGGCGGGCAGCCCGAAGGTCGGCGCCCCTTCGAGCGCTTCGATGAAGCTCGCGAGCCGCTCGCCGTCTTCGCGGCCGGTCCAGATCGGCCGGTAATCGCGGTCGCGGTAAAAGGCCGAAAGCACGGCGTCGCCGCCCACCCCTTCGGCCAGTGCCTGCTTGAAGGCGGTGACGCTCAGCACATGCGCGGCCGGGGCGGTCGGGGACGAGGTGGCCGCCTGCGCCGAATCCGTCACGGGACCGGGCCTGTCGCGAAGGTCGAGCACGACCGCCGCCCCCCCGCCCGCAGGCGGGGTTTCCTGCGCCTGAAGCGGCAGCGCCGACAAAAGCGCGAGCGTCGAAATCGACAGGATCGTCGCCTTGACAGGCCGCCAGCACAGGCCGAAAGTAGCTACATTCATTCCCAAACCTTTTACGACTGAATTGTTGGCGATTTTCTCCTCGATATTGTGAAGACGGCGGAAAACTGTCCATTCACGAAAGAGCAATACGGCCGGACCGTCTGATTTTGGCAACATGTCCGCCGCAGCTTCCCCCCCGGCAAACAAGCGAAATTCCCCCCGAATTGGCAAGATTATGCCGGTTCCCTCGCTTACGAAGAATTTTCGGAATGTGACTATTGGGTCAAAAACACCGCTGTGCCATACAGAATGCACCTAGGGGATTAGGAAACTCAGAGCTGTATCTGAAGCAGCCTGAACACACGAATGGGACACGTGTAATATGGGCAATACTCTTTCGACGACTATCTCTCGGCGTGGAATACTGGGCGCTTTCGCTGCTACGGCAGTGTCCGCGGCACCGGCTTCCGCAGGCGTATTCGGCATCCTTCGCGGCGCGGGCGACATTCGCCGCGTGCGCATGTATTCGGGCCGTACCGGCGAAAGGCTGGACTCGATCTACTGGGTCGAGGGCGAGTACATCAGCGAAGCGTTGAACGAAATCAACCACTTCATGCGCGATTGGCGGACCGACGATGTGGTCCGCATGGATCCGCGCAATGTCGATATCCTGGCCGCGGCCTGGAACCTGATGGATGTGAACGAACCCTACATGCTGCTGTCGGGCTATCGTTCGCCGAAGACCAACGCGATGCTGCGCTCCAGAAGCTCCGGCGTCGCGAAGAATTCCCTTCACCTGAAGGGATGGGCAGCAGACGTGCGGCTTGACAGCCGCTCTGTCGGGCAGATGGCGCGCGCAGCCAAGGCGTGCAAGGCGGGCGGCGTGGGTCGTTATTCCCGCTCCAACTTTGTCCATATGGATTGCGGCCGCGTCCGCAGTTGGGGCAGCTGAACCGCACGCGGCAAAATCCGCCAAGAACAACGGTTGCAGGCCTCCCTTCCCTAGGCGCCTGCTCAGACCCCGGCTTTCGCCGGGGTTTTTTTATGCTCCCATCACGGGTCGGCGGTCCCCGCGGGCCGTCGCGGGCGCCTGCGCACATTTTTCGCTCCGCAGAGACAGGGCCATCCGCATGTGCGCCGGGCGGGCGGCCCTCCGCTCACGCGGCAGCCCTCCGCGCCCGGCCGAACGCGCGCCGGTCTTGGCCCGGCGGGGCGCTCTTGAGGGGCCCCTTGGCGGGGCGCGGCCGGATCAGACGTATCGGTTCACGATGTTTTCCAGCTTTTCCTGCTGGCCCGACCGTGGCTGCGGGTCGATCGCTTCGGCCTCTGCCCGGTCGGCGATTCCCTCCAGCGTGGCGCCTTCGGCCAGCATAGCGCGGGCGCCGTCGCTGTCCCATTTGGCATAGCGCGCGCGGCGCGGCGCCTCAAGCACGTCATCCTCCAGCATCCGCGCCGCCGCCTTGAGGCCCCTCGCGCAGATATCCATGCCGCCGACATGCGCCGCAATCAAATCCTCGGCATCCAGCGACTGGCGCCGCAGCTTGGCGTCGAAATTCGTGCCGCCGGTGGTGAATCCGCCCGCCTTCAGCACCTCGTAATAGGCGAGCGCGACCTCCGGCGCGTTGTTGGGGAACTGATCGGTATCCCAGCCTGACTGGTAGTCGTTGCGGTTCATGTCGATCGAGCCGAAAATGCCGAGGTTGCGCGCCATCGCAAGCTCATGCTCGAAGCTGTGCCCGGCCAGAATCGCATGGCCCTGCTAGATGTTCACCTTGACCTCGCCTTCAAGACCGTAGCGCTTGAGAAAGCCGTAAACAGTCGCGACATCATAGTCGTATTGATGTTTCGTCGGCTCCTGCGGCTTCGGCTCGATCAGAATTGCGCCCTCGAAGCCGATCTTGTGCTTGTAGTCGACCACCATCGACAGGAAGCGGCCCATCTGGTCCATTTCCCGCCCCAGATCGGTGTTGAGCAGCGTCTCATAGCCTTCGCGCCCGCCCCACAACACGTAGTTCTCACCGCCAAGACGCCGTGTCACATCCATGCAGGCACGCACCGTCGAGGCGCAATAGGCAAAGACATCCGGGTCCGGGTTGGTGGAGGCGCCCGACATGTAGCGCCGATTGGAAAACAGATTGGCCGTGCCCCACAAAAGCTTTACGCCGGTTTCCTCCATCTTGCGCTCAAGATGATCGGCGATTTCGTTCAGCCGCGCATGGCTTTCGCGCAGGCTGGATCCTTCGGGGCGCACATCGTGGTCGTGAAAGCAGAAATAGGGCACGCCCAGGATGCGGAACATTTCAAAGGCGGCATCGGCCTTTTCGCGCGCCAGATCCATCGTGTCGCCCGGAAACCAGGGCCGCAGAAAGGTCTGGCCGCCGAAGGGATCGCTGCCGTCCCAGACGAAATTATGCCAGTAACATGCCGCGAACCGCAGGTGTTCGGCCATCGGTCGGCCCATCAGAATGGCATCCGCATCATAGTGGCGGAAGGCCAGCGGATTGTCGCTGCTCTCGCCCTCATAGGCGATCTTGGGAATATCGGCGAAGTAATTGGACATTTACACGTTCTCTCGCACAAAAATGTTAAGGTTGATGTCGCCCGCCCCAGGGGCCAGCGGCCGGTTGTCACTGAGATCCTTCAGGATGGTGATCGCGCGCTCGATCTCGCGCGGGGGGTTCTGGTCGATGACCAGATCGATCAGCCCCCGCCGCAGCCCCTGGCGGGACGCCTCGGTCAGCTCATGAACCGCGGTGACGGGCAGATCGGCGTCAGGCCCCGCGCCTGAGTCCGCGCTCGGGCCAGCGTCAGCGTCAGCGTCAAGCGCCTGGATCAGGCCGCGCTGCCCCGCACCCGTCGCATAAAGCCCGACCAGCGGACCCTCTGCCCGCGCGGCGCGCACCGCTTTTTCCACCCGATCCGCATCGTCGAGCCCTTCGACCACGGCCGTAAGCTCCAGCGCGGGAAACCGGGCGTGCATCACGGCGCGGAACCCCATCATCCGCTCCATGTGGTCGCGTGCACCAAGCGATCCGGCCAGCATCAGCACCCGCCCCGGCCGCGCGCCGATGAACCGGCCCATGATGCCCGCCGCAGTGCGGCCCGCCATGACGTTGTCGACGCCGACGAAAACGCTGCGCCCGCTGCGCGGCAGGTCCGCCACCAGGGTGATCACCCGCACGCCCGCGGCGCAAAGCCTGTCGACCTGCTCGGCCACCTCGGGCGATTCGCTCGCCATGACCGCGACCCCATCCGCATTGCCCGCGTCGATCTCCGCCAGCGCCTCGGCCTGGCGCGCGGCATCGAAGGGTTTTGAGGTACGCACCTCCAGAATGATGCGCTCCTCGCGCAGATGGTCCTGCTGACGGGCGATCGCCTCCCGCAGCGCGGCGACAAAGGCCGAGGCGGTGTCCGGCAACAGGAAGACGAAGCGATAGATCCGGCGGCGCGACAGGTTGGCGGCGGTACTGTCGCGAACGTAGCCGGTGAATTCAACAGCCTCTTCGACCTTGCGGATCGATTTTGCCGATACGCCGCCGCGCTTGTTCAGCACCCGGTCCACGGTGGCCAGGCTGACCCGTGCGGCTTTGGCGACATCATGTACGGTAGGTCTGCTCATCGGCTCTCCTTGCCTGCCTAGCTGGCAGAGGAGTTGAGGTACGTCAATCATCTTTGCTCTGGAAACCGTTCGAAACCAATGATGCCGAGGGCCCGGGCACCCGAAGCGTGCCGCGCGACGCCGCCCTGCGCGATGCCCCGCCGCGCGCCGTGGCGCCGACCTTCCTGTGGAGCAATGCGCCATTTTTGCCCTATACATTCGGGCCATGGCGGCATAGGTGCAGGTCTTTCCGGTTTTCCGGCCCTGCCCCGGCCGCATCACGACATCACGCGGGCGCGCTGCGGCCCGCCCGCGCAACATGATCCCGTGCCGACCGCCCCCCGTGCCGACCGCCCCCGTACCAACTGCCCCCGTACCAACTGACAGAGACGCCCCATGATCCCCACGCTTTCCGCCGCGCTTGAAAACCGTGGATATTCGACCCTGACGCAGGTGCAGCAGGCCGTCGCCGACCCCGCCTTGACCCAGGCCGATCTGCTGGTGTCCGCGCAGACCGGATCGGGCAAGACGGTCGCCTTCGGCCTGGCCATCGCCCCCACGATCCTGGACGGCGCCGAACGGTTCGAGGCCCCCGCCAATCCCCTGGCACTGATCATCGCCCCCACGCGTGAGCTGGCGTTGCAGGTGGCGCGCGAATTGGGATGGCTTTACGCGCAGACGGGCGCTGTCGTGACCACCTGTGTGGGCGGCATGGACATGCGCGACGAACGGCGCGCGCTGTCGCGCGGGGCGCATCTCGTGGTGGGCACGCCGGGCCGCCTGCGCGACCATATCGAGCGCAGCTCGCTCGACATGAGCGATCTGGCGGCGGTGGTGCTGGACGAAGCCGACGAAATGCTGGATCTGGGCTTTCGCGAGGATCTGGAACTGATCCTGGGCGCCGCGCCCGAAAGCCGTCGCACGCTGATGTTTTCGGCCACGGTGCCGAAATCCATCGCGGCGCTGTCGAAAAGCTATCTGCGCGACGCCGTGCGCATCACGACCCAGGCCGAGCAGTCGCAGCATGTCGATATCGAATATCGCGCGTTTTCCGTGGCCTCGCCGGACCCTGAAAAGGCGATCATCAACCTGTTGCGCTTTTACGAGGCCGAAAACGCGCTGGTGTTCTGCAACACGCGCGCGATGGTCAACCGGCTGACATCGCGGTTTTCCAATCGCGGCTTTGCCGTCGTCGCCCTGTCGGGCGAGCTGAGCCAGGCCGAGCGCAGCCATGCCTTGCAAGCGATGCGCGACGGGCGCGCGCGGGTCTGCGTGGCGACCGACGTGGCGGCGCGCGGCATCGACCTGCCGAACCTGGAGCTGGTGATCCACGCCGAACTGCCCTCGAACTCGGAAACCCTGCTGCACCGTTCGGGCCGCACGGGCCGCGCCGGGCGCAAGGGCGTCAGCGCGCTGGTGGTGCCGATGAAAGGGCGCAACAAGGCCGACCGCCTGCTGAAGTTTGCCAAGATCGACGCGGAATGGTCCGCCCCCCCCTCTGCCGAAGAGGTCTTGCAGCGCGATGAGGAACGGTTTCTCTCTGACCCGCTGTGGACCGATGCGCAAACCAAGCGCGAGGCCGCGCTGGCGGCGACGCTGGGGCGGACCTTCGACGCCGACCAGCTGGCGCTGGCCTGTGCGCGGCTTTTTGCGCGCGGCCGCTCCGCCCCCGAAGAGCTGGCCGCGCCCTCGGCATCGCCCAAGGGCGAGCGGCGCGAATTCGGCCCGAGCAAGTGGTTTTCGCTGTCCGTCGGCCAGAACGACCGCGCCGAGGCCCGCTGGATCCTGCCGATGATCTGCCGCGCCGCCGACATCAGCCGCGACGACATCGGCGCGATCCGGGTGCGCGACAGCGAAACCTTTGTAGAGCTGTCGCAGGACGCCGCCATGCCGCTGATCGCGGGAATGGGCGAGGCGATGGAGCTGGAACGCGGCGCCGTGTTGCGCCCGCTGGCCAATGCGCCCGATCTGGGGCCCGAGCGCCCCAAGCGCGACAGACCCGCAAGCGGACCCGCGGGCAAGCCCGCAAAGCCCAAAGGCAAGTGGAGCCCCGACAAGGGCCCGCAGGACCGCAACGACGCGCCCTTCAAGCCCGCCCCGTCAGGCAAGGAAGGCTTTGTGAAAAAGCCCTACGACAAGAAAAAAGACGCCTATAAAAAGGGGGCCGAGGATCCCAAGGGCCCGCGCAAGGAGTTTGGCGGCAAGCCCAGGGGCGACGCCAAGCCCGATTGGAAAAAGAAAAAGCACGACGGCGCGGGCGATTTTGCCGAGCGCCCGGCCCGCCCCCGCAAGGATGCGGCCGAGCGTGTGCCCGATGCCACGACCTCCGCGCCCAAGGCGGCCCCCAAAACGGCCCCTAAAACGGGCACCGCGCCTTCGGGCCGCGACTGGACCCGCACCGACGTGGGCCGCAAATCCCCCGCCGCGAGGCCCGAACGTGCGGGCGGCAAGCCCTACGGCAAGGACAAGCCCGGCGAAGGCGGCTTCAAGGCGCGCAAGGCCGAGGGCGGCAAGCCGGGGTTCAAGCCGAAGGGCAAACCCGGCGGGCCCGCCAAGGGCAAACCCGGAGGCTTCAGCAAGCCCGGCGGCAAGGGCGGCTCTGCCGTTCCCAGAAAGCGCCCGCGCGACTGATGCGGGTTTCCCGGCCCTGATCCGGCGGCGCTGACGCGCCTGCACCGGCTACGCTTCAAGGGCACCCTGCACGAGCACCCTGCACGGGCACCCTGCACGGGCACCCTGCACGGGCACCCTGCATAGGCGCACGCAAAATCCGTTGGCCTGCCGCCTGCCGCAGCCTACTCTTGCCCTGCCCCTTCGACGGGCGAGGCAAGCGGAAGGGGCCGGACATGAGAAAGCTGCAAACCCAGGGCGTCCACCACATCACCCTCGTGGGCGCGGATCGACAGACCTCTATCGATTTCTGGGAAGGGGTGCTCGGCATGCCCTTCGTCTTCGATCAGCCCAACCTGGATGCCGAGGAAGAGGGTCACCTCTATTTCGATCCGGGCGACGGCCGATTGATTACCGTCTTCACCAACGAGCACCGCAAGCCGCGCGGCAGGCGCACATCGACCGAACCGGGGGCGGTGCATCATCTGGCCTTTGCCGTTTCGAACGCGACCTTTCGCCAGACCGTCGAACGCCTGGATGAGCGCGGCATCCGCCATTCCGGGCCGAAGGATCGCGGCTTCATGGATTCGATCTATTTTCAGGATCCGATGGGCCTGCTGATCGAGCTGGCCTGCTATAGGTTCGAGCCGCCCGCCGGTTGCACATATGCCGACGTCATGATCGCCGCGCATGAAATACGTGTGGCGCGCGGCGATCATCATATCGAGCCGGTGCACCTGGCCGATGCCATCGAACAGCTTGTCGCGCAAAGGCAGCGCACGCTGTCGCCCGGCCGCGCGCCCGCCGACCCCTACCGGCGTTAGCCCCCACCGTCGTCTTCGTCGCCTTCGTCGCCTTCGGGGTCGGCGCCGCGGAATCCCGTCGCGACCACGAATTTTTCCGAGCTGTCGGACCGGCTTGACGGCGGCTTGACGTTGGCGACCTTGGTGAACTTCTGCTTCAGCAGCTTTTGCAGATCGCCCTCGGCGCCGCCGGCCAGAACCTTGGCGACGAAGGTGCCGCCCTCTTCCAGCACGTCAAAGGCGAAATAAGCGGCGGCCTCCCCCAGGGCGATGATGCGCAGATGGTCGGTCTGCTTGTGCCCCGACGAGGCCGCCGCCATGTCGCTGATCACCACGTCGGCCTTGCCGCCCAGCCAGGCCTTGACCTGATCGTCGGCCCCCTCGCCCATGAAATCGAGCTGGTGCAGCTGTGCCCCGGCGATCGGTTCGACCTCTTGCAGATCGACGCCCAGGACGCTGCCCACCTTTTTGCCGGGGCGCTCGGCCAGCGCGTTCACCCGCTTGACCGCCACCTGGCACCAGCCGCCGGGCGCGCAGCCCAGATCGACCACCCGCGCGCCGGGCACCAGGAAATGATACTTCTCGTCCAGATCCAGGATCTTGAAGGCCGCGCGCCCGCGATAGCCCTCGGCCTGCGCGCGCTTGACGTAGGGGTCGTTCAACTGCCGCTCCAGCCACAGCTTGGACGAAAGACGCCGCCCGCGTGCGGTCTTTACCTTCACCCTCAGGTCGCGCTGCCCGCGACCGGATGTATTTCCGGGCTTTTTTGCCATGTCTCAGAACGGTCCGTCTTCCAATACGCCATCGGCGCTCATCTGCGCGTAGAGCAGCCCCTCGCGCAAGCCCCTGTCGGCCACCGAAAGCCGATCGGTGGGCCAAACGCGCAGCAAGGCCTGCAAGATCGCGGCCCCCGACATGATCAGCGCGTGCCGGTCGCGCCCGATGCGCGCATCGCGGCGGCGGCCATCGGGGCCCATCGCCAGATAATCCTGGATCACCCCGTCGATCTGGTCCGAGGTCATGCGCAGCCCGTCGACCTTGTTGCGGTCGTAACGCTTCAACTGCAGATGGCTTGCCGCAACCGTGGTGACCGTGCCCGAGGTGCCGATGATCTGAAACCCCTCGCGCACGCCGTCGGCATCGCGGTAGGGCGAGAAACTGGCCAGGTTTTCCTCGAAAAACCAGCTCATCAGCGCAAAGCGGGCGGCGTCGTCTTCGACGTCCATGAACTGATCCTTCAGGGTCGCCACGCCCAGCGGCACGGAAATCCAGTCCACGACCTTGGCGCCGGGCAACATGCTGTCGCCCGCGTTGAACCCGGTGTGCAGCCGCATGATCGCACGCGGCCTGTCGACGCGCGGCACCCGGCTGATGTCGATCCACACCAGTTCGGTCGAGCCGCCGCCGATGTCCATCACCAGCAACTGTTCGGTCTTCATCGAGACCAGCGGCGCGCAGGACACCACCGCCAGACGGGCCTCTTCCTCGGGCTTGATGATGTCCAGCTGCAACCGGGTTTCACGCTCGACCAGTTGGATGAACTCGGGCGCGTTGGTGGCGCGGCGGCAGGCTTCGGTGGCGACGAGGCGTATCCGCCGGACCTGATGGCGCATCAGCTTTTTCTGGCAGATCTTCAACGCGCCGATCGCGCGCGCCATCGAGGCACGCGACAATCGGCCGGAGGCCTCCAGCCCGTAGCCGAGTTGCACGGATTTGGAGAAGCTGTCGACCACATGCAATTGTGTGCCCTTGGGCTGGGCGATAAGCATTCTGCAACTGTTCGTTCCCAGATCCAGGGCTGCGTAAAGGTCAGCCGGATCCGGTTTGATCTTCGGCGCGTCGCGCTCGACCGGTGTCGGGAACGAGCCCGCGCCAGCGGGTCGTCGGGGTGCCATCTGGGGCTCCAATCTGGTGTTGATCCGACAGTATGCGCTCGCCCCGCGGCGCGCAAGCGCCGAGCGCCGCGCCGCGCGGAAGTCTGCGGCGCGGCGCGCGGCGGGTGCGCAACCGGTAGTGGGTCAGTTTGAAATATCTTTTTTCGCGCGGGGTTTGTAGGGGCCGCGCTTCTTGGGCGCGGCTTCCGTTTCGGCCTTCTCGACCAGCGCCACGATATCATCCACCGTCCACGGGCTGGCGACCAGGTTAGCGGCCATCGCTGGCGTCACGCGCAGTGTCTTGTGGATGCGACAGTAGTTGTAGTGCATGAAATGTAGCGCGACCGCGTAGGCGTGGTTCTCGGCTTTCTTGCTGAAAGCGTTGGTCAGACGCGTGAAGCGGCGCATACCCATACGCATTGTCAGGTTCTGGCGCTCGATATGGCTGGTGCCGACCTGATCCATATCAGGCTTGCCGAAGATCGCTTCCTTCTTCGCTCCCGTGCATTCGGCGGGGGAATACTTGCGCTCATGGCCCTTCTGGCCCGTCAGGTCGCCGTACTGTTTGATCAGCATGGCGTAGTCTACGTCACCGGAGAAAGCGTCAGTGACCGCCTTGAGATATCCACCATGGCCGTCCGTGGTCAGTTGGACGCGGGTGGCGAGACGTGAGGCTAGATCGAACATGAATTCCCGCGCCGTTGCAGCCGAGCGGTCGCCTACGGTGTAGGAGATCATCAGCTTGCTGTCGCGGTCCATCGCGGTCCACGTCCAGATATCGCCAGCATCTGCAGGAGCGGCTTTCGCGCCCTTCACGTTGCGCTCTTTGGCATAGCAGAAGGCCCAGATTTCATCTGCCTGAACATGCTTGGCCCCGACGCCCTTCACGTTCTCATCGTGATACTTGGCGCAAGCTTTGCCCGCGTCCTCAAGTAGCTTTGAGACGGTGTTTTTGGACACGTCAGCGATGCGTGATGTTGCGCGGATGCTGTTGCCCTCCACCAGAAGGCGGATGATCAGGGCGCGGGTTTTGGTGTCCAACTTGTTCATGCCCTGAATATAATTTCAAACTGACCTATAGTCAAGCATATTAATGCTAGTTGATTTCCTTAGCTGGGGCTCATACTGTTAATTAATAGTAGTAGCTGGGAATGGGCGGGCATGCAGTTGAACTTCGATCATTTGTTGAGCGGAAACTTCACCCCGTCGTCGGATGGAGACTGGGACTTTTTGCGTGCAGCTGCGCAGAACCTTTTCAAACCCAAGACACCAGTTGACGACGACAAGCTGTTCGCGGGGCGCATCGGCCAAATCAACGACCTTCTCGATGTAGTGTATGAACCTGGGGGCCACGCCATCATTTTCGGAGAAAGAGGCGTTGGGAAAACGTCACTGGCCAAAATCATCGAGAAAAAAATTGCACCCGTCATACCGAACATCAACGTGCCAGAGCCGATCTCTTGCATGACTGGTGATGATTTCTACAAGATATGGGGCAACGCCTTCAACAACTACCAAGCAGGCGAGACTACACCAGCTCAACACTTCGCGAATGTGGGGAATCCATATGAAGTCATAAACGCTTTGAACGACCTCTCTCAAAACAAGATGCATATTTTCATTTTCGACGAATTTGATCGGGTGGATGACGACACGACCTACCACCTTATGGCAGACATGCTGAAACATTTATCGAACAACCCCAACAGAGTGACAATCATCATTGTCGGCGTCGGCGATACTCTTCTTGATCTCTTTGGAAAGCATGAGTCAATTGTTAGATGCTGCGAGCAAATCAAGATGCCCCGCATGTCAGATGCAGAGTGCCGAGAGATTATTGACGAAAGAATACCTCGCATCGGCTTCACGATAGACAAAGAGGTGACAGAGAAAATTATTAAACTGTCTCAAGGGCTTCCTGGATATGTCCATCTATTGGGTCAGCTCGCCCTTAAAAACGCAATCAACAACCGACGCACAGACATCGGCGGTGACGACCTAAAGATCGCTTTGTCGCAAGCGTTATCCAAGGCCGACCATAAAGCCCGTTCAGACTATTACAAGGCGATAAGCAGTAGCGCATCTGACAATAAGTACAAAGAAGTGCTGCTTGCTTGTGCCCTGGCTGAAAGCAACGAGATGGGCTATTTTTTCGCAGGAAGCGTAAGAGACCCGTACTCTAAGATTCGCGGAAAACCAATGGACATACCGAACTACTCGACCAATCTAAGCAACCTTTGCGCAGACGAACGTGGCCCAGCTCTAATCAAGACAGGGAAGCCGAAGCGGTATCAGTATCGGTTCGCCAACCCTTTGGTACAGCCCCTGGCAATAATGATTGGGGCAGACGAAGGCTTAACCCCCCTCGACTGAA